>JAOZQN010000557.1 GCA_029932195.1 Bacteroidales bacterium
CCCCCCCCCCCCCCCCCCCCCCCCCCCCCCCCCCCCCCCCCCCACCCACACAAAATATCGTCACAATAGCAGTTACCGTTAAGTTTAATAAAAAATACCGAGTAGAAAAATGAAAAAAAAAGAAGAACGAATAAATAAAATATACCAAAATCGTAAAATAAAATTTTCCGATTTAGAGTTTTTTTCTGCTCAACTCGAAAATTTCATTAGAGGTATTGACAGCGAAGAATATGAAGAACATTTAAAATATCTACTTCGTGATTTTCTAAAAAACACTTTTTACAATGGTAATGCAATCAATACCAAAGGGAATTTTGATTTTGTAATTCATCTTGAAAAATCTAATAAAAGTAAGGTTGGAGTTATTATTGAAACAAAAACACCCGACAGCAAAGAAATGATAACGGAAGAAAATTTGCAAGTAAAATCAATGTATCAAATTTTATTGTATTATTTGCAAGAACGCATTAATAATCAAAATAATGATATTAAACATTTGATTATCACAAATTTTTATGACTGGTTTATTTTTGATGCCTCTGTTTTTGAAAAATTATTTTTTGACAATAAAGAACTACAAAAAGAGTTCAAAAGTTGGAGCAATAAAGAAAAAACTAACCAAACAACAAATTTATTTTATACTGAAATTGCTCCAAGATTTATTAAGGAAACCAAAAAAAAAATTAGATATTCACATTTAAAACTTCAAAATGTAAATACCAAAATTGAAGAAAATCAAAAGCAACTTGTCCGATTATATAAATATTTTTCACCTGATTTTTTACTAAAAAAATCCTATTTAAATGACAGCAATACCCTGAATAAGCAATTCTATTATGAATTATTGTATATTATAGGACTTGAAGAGAAACATCAAAACGGCAAAAAAATAATTGTTCGCAGTAAAAAACAAGTTGGTTCGCTAATAGAGAATACAATAACAACATTTGAACTTGAAGAACGATACCTATCTATAAAAAACATTGAAAAATACGGAAATAATAAACAGGAACAGATAGAAAATATAGCTCTCGAACTTGTTATACTTTGGATAAACAGAGTATTGTTCTTAAAACTTCTCGAAGCTCAATTAATAACTTATCAAAATAATAATCTTGACTATAAATTCTTAAACATTTCCACTATAAGAGATTATAATGAATTAAATTCACTATTTTTTGCTATTCTTGCTCGCAAACCAGAAAATAGAAAAATTTTAAAAGAAAAATTCAAAAATATTCCATACTTAAACAGTTCTCTTTTTGAAATAAGCAAAATAGAAAACGAAGCTATAAGAATTAGCAGTTTGACAGACCGCTTTAAATTACCTTTATTTAACAAAACAGTATTAAAAAACGAACAGCAAAAATCGTTAAGTATTTTAGAATATATTTTTAAATTTCTTGATGCTTATGATTTCACAAGTACAATAGCAGAAGAAGTTCAAAAAGAGAAGAAAAATTTAATAAACGCATCAGTTCTTGGATTAATTTTTGAAAAAATAAACGGTTATAAAGAAGGTTCTTTTTTTACACCCGGATATATAACAATGTATATCTGCCGAAAAACTATAAGAGAGGCAGTTTTACAAAAGTTTAAAACTTTGCCAAAGTTTAAAACTTTGGCAAAGTTCGGTGAATTAAAAGACAAAATAGAAAACCGTAAAAAAGCAAATGAAATTATCAACAGTTTGAAAATTTGCGACCCGGCCGTAGGCTCAGGTCATTTTCTTGTTTCGGCTTTAAATGAAGTAATTGCAATAAAATCAGAACTTGATATTTTACAATACAAATCAGGAAATCGTATAAAAAATTACAGAGCGGAAGTTTTTAACGATGAATTAATAATAACAGACAACGAAACAGATGAAATTTTTGATTACAATTTAAGCAAAAAAGGAAATCCGATAAAAGAAAAACAAGATTTGCAAGAGGCAATTTTTCATGAAAAACAAACAATAATTGAAAATTGCATTTTTGGTGTTGATATTAATAAAAACTCTGTAAATATTTGTCGTTTAAGACTTTGGATTGAACTATTAAAAAGTTCATTTTACACAAAGAATAGCAATTATAAAGAAATTGAGACCCTGCCAAATATTGATATTAACATAAAACAAGGAAATTCACTTGTAGGAAAATTTGCATTGAACGGAAATGGAATATCAAATGGACAACTACAAAAAATGCGACTTGTCACCCAAAAATATAAAGAACAAATTATAATTTATAAATCGACAAATGACAAGGCTACTAAACAAAATGCCGAAAAAGTAATAAGTAAAATTAAAAAAGATTTTGCCGAAAATGTAAATCCTAATGACGATGACTATAAAAAATTGCAAAACCAACGTGCCGAACTTTGGGAAATGCAAAGCCGTAATCCTGCTTTAATGCCCGAAACAGACCGTAAGGCATGGAAAGAAAATATAAATAAATTAATAGAGGAAGTTGATATATTAGACAAAGATTATCAAGAAAAATTAAAAACTTTGTATCTTAATGCCTTTGAATGGCGTTTTGAATTTCCGGAAGTTTTAGACAACAACGGAAATTTTGAGGGTTTTGACTTAATAATAGGAAATCCGCCATATATTGAACATAAACAACTTCAAAAATTTAGCAGATATTTTAAAAAGAATTACAAAATATATTCCGGAACAGCTGATATAAGTGTATATTTTTTTGAACTTGCTTTAAATATTCTAAAAAAAGAAAAAATATTTTCATACATTACTACAAATAAATTTTTCAAGACTGAATACGGGAAAAATTTAAGAAACTTATTAACTCAAAACCAATTACTACAAATTGTAGATTTTGAACAAGTTCCAATATTTGACGAAGCTCTTGTATCAAGCTCTGTAATAGTAGGAAAAAAATTAAAACCTAATACTAATTTTGGATATTCAAAGTTTGAAAAAGAAAAACTTGACAGCAAGAATCTGACAAATGAAATAACAAAACGTAAAATATTCTTTAACCCAAAAGAAATAAATTCAAGAGCGTGGAAATTTATTTCACCGGAAAAAGAAAAAATTATAAATAAAATTGAAACAACAGGTAAGTTAATAAAAGACGACAAAACAATACAAATACGCAGAGGAGTAACAACAGGTTATGACAAAGCATTTATAATTGACACCAAAAAACAAATCGAACTAATAAAAAAAGACCCTAAAAATAAAGAAATAATAAAACCGCTTTTAAAAGGGAAAGACATCAAGAAATATTACAGTAAATATGATGATTTATGGTTAATTTTCACACGCAGAAAATCACTTGATATAGATAACTTCCCCATATTAAAACAATTTTTATCAGAACATAAAACGGAATTACAACCCAGAAAGAATAATACTGATACAGGACGAAAACCGGGGACTTATGAATGGTTTGAAATTCAAGATAATACAGCATATTATAAGCTGTTTAACCAACAAAAAATAATTTGGGCACTTACAGCTGACAAGTGGGGATTTTACTTAGACAATGAAAAATACTTTTTAACAAGCGGTGCATTCTTCTTGACAAGTGAAGAAGTTCCTATTAAGTTTATACTCGCTATTTTAAATAGTAAATTAATGAAATTTTACTTTTTAGCCATTGGAGTAATGACAGCTGGCGGTGCTTATACCTTAAAAAAAACAACAATAGAACGCTTTACTTTGCCAAAACCTGATACTACAATAATAAATAATATTATCAAAAAAGTTGATGATATTATCAAAATAAAACAAACTGATATGAAAAATGACATAAGTAAATTAGAAAAGCAAATAGATAAAATAATATTTAAAATTTACGGACTAACAAAAAAAGAAATTGAAATAGTGGAAGAATAAACTTAACATTTTGTTGGTTGTCAGTAGCTTGTGGTTTTGGCTTGTTGTCATTATTCGCTATCGCTCATAAGCCAACAAGCCAAAACCACAAGCTACCGCCACCAAACAAGTTTCCGTTATGCACAACGCCAAAATCGGAAACTGAAAATGTTAGAGAAAGATTTT
>JAOZQN010000558.1 GCA_029932195.1 Bacteroidales bacterium
TCAAGGCTTTTTTGTAATTTTAGAATTGAAGTTTACCCTTGTAAATGAGCATTTTTAAATTTCAAAAGTAATGCCGAAATTGGCACTCGTGAAAAACGCCAGATTTTTTATTTAAAGTTTTATCAATTTTGCATGAAAAATATTACGTTCTGTTTTTATTGTTACAAAATATGTTCCTGTTTTTAAACTTGATGATAATGAACTTAAAGGAATGGTGTTTTTTCCATTTTGTAAAAATAATAATTTTTCTGAAACTATTTGTCCTTTTATGTCAAAAATTTTTATTTCTGTTTGACTTGGTTCTGATAACGTAATTTCTATCTCACTACTTTCTGAAAAAGGATTAGGATAAATTCTTATCTTATTTTCAACACTATTAGTCTCAATATCAGAAAATTGATCGCAAGTCCAACGAGCATTCCAGCCCTCTTTTGTTGTTGCTCCATCGGAATAAAATTTAAAAGTTATTGCACCCGAATTTGCAATTATAGTATCTTCAAAAAAGTGTTCTCCTGTAAAATAATTTATAAGTGGTGAATTTATATCTTCGCCGTTATATATAAATAAAGTATCGTAGTCTAATTCCACAAAAAAATCATCAAAAATCAATTTTATTTGCTCTGCTCCGTTTGGAGCAATTGTGAAAATATAATCCTCGTTGTTATAATAATTTCCCGTAGGACCACCCATATCCGAAAAAGTGCCACTGCATTGATTATTTCCTTCATCAGAAAATTTTTCGCTAATAATATCGTAAAGTTCTGTGTAGTTGCCATCATAACCTAATGCCCAAATTCCTATTCCTCCAATATTTTGAGCTTTTACCATGTCATATTTTTTGCCCAAACTTTCACCATTATCAAACCAGCACTGATGCCATGAACTTGCATCTTCGTAAACGTAGCAAGGATTAGAAGAATGATTATCCCATATTTCTGCATAATCGGAATAGTTGTCCCTTAGATTTTTATATGTAACAGCAACACCTGTTTCTGTTGCAGAACTTGGAATATTATCATTTTCCGTAGCCCAGTCTCTGCCATAATATGGAACAGCCAAACAAAGTTTTTCTGGCGAAACACCGTCTTCTAAATATGTGTTAATGCTTTGAGTAACATCAATATCTGTCCAAATATCACCACTGTTTTTTGGCGAAATAGGACCAGCCGTAGAGCCTCCGCTCCAATGATAGCCATATCCCATTATTAGAAAAATATCTACATAATCGTTCATTGCTTCCACGTCAAAAGTGTGAGACCAGTCCACAGCAGGCAAGGCTATTGAAACCGTAGAACCAGGAATTTCTGCATGAAATCGGTTTGATAAATCAATCATAAAAGCGGTCATTTTTTCGGATTGTGTGCTTGAAACTGCTTCAAAATCAATATTTATGCCGTCTGCATCTCGGTATTTTACCAGACCAACGAGTGTGTCTATCAAAGTTTGCACGCTTGCGGGGTTGTCAAACAAAGTTTGATGATTGCTAAAAAGTGTAGCCGTTAGGCTGATGCGAGTTCCTGCCGCATGGGCATAATCAACTATCTCGGTAGTAAGCCAATAGTGAACATCGTCTGGCTCGCCAGTATTTTCGTTTACTTCGCAAGAAAAATACGATACTTCTGAAAGCAAAGAATAATCGTAGTCGTAGTAAGCCGTTCCGAGCCAATATGGACTCCAACCAAACACCTCTTTTTCAAGCGATTTGTTTGTTTTTTTTATTGGTGATTTATTTGTTGGTTCAAAATTATTAAACTCGTCCCAGGCTTGTTCGTTTTCAAAACTATAATTTCTATAATGCTCCGATTGCTCTGCATGAATAGAATTTTTATTTTGTGAAAATACTATTGCTGGCAACAATAAAATTGTAACTAATATTTGTAAATTTTTCATATTTTTAGTCCTATAATTAAAATGTCGTCTAGTTGCGAATGACCTTTTCCTGCATTCATCCATTCTTGTAATTTATTTTCCAGTATGTTTTTTTGTTCTGCAGCTGATTTTTCGTGAATACTAAGCAATAATTTTTTGAAATTTTTTGTCATAAATTTAGTTCCTTTTTTTCCACCAAATTGGTCTTGGTATCCATCGGAAAAAAGATATATACAGTCGCCTTTTTTTGCATCAAAAATAAAATTATTGAAATTTTTATTATCGTAAACATGCACTCCTATTGGCATTTTATCTCCTTTTATTTCAACTAATTTAGAAGTATTATTTTCATTTTCTAATATTTTGATTTTTTCATTTTCAATAAACGGGTTAAAATCCTCATTTTTATTTCTCAATAGAATAAGTGGATTATTTGCTCCCGAAAATTCTACTTGTTTTGTTTTTTTATTATAAATTATCATAGCCAAGTCAAAACCGTCTTTGCTTTTGCTATCATTTTTTTTTTGATGCAAAGAAGTTATTACGCTATGCCTCATTTTATTTAGAATTTCGCTTGTTGAGGTATTGTTCTGATTATCAATTATTCTATTCAAGATAGAGATTCCGAGTATACTCATAAACGCTCCAGGAACACCATGCCCCGTAGAGTCGGCAGCAATAATTACTTGATAATCACCTTTTTGTTTTATCCAATAATAATCTCCGCTAACAATATCTCGTGGTTTAAAAAGCACAAACATATCATTCAATGATTTTTTTACATCTGCATAGGGCGGAAGCATAGCAGTTTGTATATAGCTCGCATAATTTATGCTGGCAGTAATGTGCTGATTTTTATCTTCAATATCTTTTTTCTGGAAATGAATTTCATCTCTCTGAACCTCAATCTCTTGCTTTTGAGATATTAATAATTTATTTTTAGAATTTATTTTTTTATACATTCTATATGAGGCAATTGCAACAACAAACATTATTATTCCAATTATTGAAATTAAAATAATTATTCGTTGTCTTTTTTTCGCCAGATTTTTATTAAACTCAGATTCTTTCTTATTAAATTCAAATTCTTTCTCTTGCCACTCTATTTTTTCTTGCTGGTGTTTTTTTTCTATTTCTAATTGTGATATTTGTTCCGATTTTTTTATTGTGTCAATAACAAGGCTATCTTTTTCAGTCTCAACTATTTCCAAAATATTTTCAGTCTCTTCTCTTTTGGTTCGTTCTACGGTATATTTTTTTCTAAGGATAGATGCTTCTTCTTTTGTTTCGCTAAATATTTTTTCGTCTCTAAGTTCTATGTATAACATAAAATATTTATAAGCATCGGCATTATTTTTTTGAGAATCAGCAATTTCGTAAAGCAATTTATAATTTAACATCATCAAACTTTCGTCATTAATTTCTTGTGCGTGCTTCAGACTCTTCTCAAAGAAATTTTCGGCTTTTCGGATACTTTTTTTCTTTAAGTAAATTGTTGCAATATTATATTCGGCTTCACTGATTGTTTTTTCATCGCCCTGCTTTCTAATATTTCTAATTCCTTTTTGTAATATTTTGCTGATTTATTAAAATCATTTTCATAATAATAACTTGCTCCATAAGTATTACAGACCTCAAAACATGAGTTGATTAAATTGGTCTAAATAGCTGTGCATCAAAGACTAAAACAATAACTGGACGTTTGGGTTTTTGTTAGTTTTATTGTTTCGTGAGCTGTCTGACAGTGTTTTAAATCTATGCAACAAAGTTGCATGATTTAAAACACTGTCAGACAGTTGGTAACCGCAATTAAAAATATAGATAGTTGCGTATTTTTCTATATTTGTAGTAGAAAATAACAAAACGACCACTTAACACTAGATTTTTTTTTGATTACTACATTAAAAATGTCCAATTTTACAAACCAACTTTTTGAGGTCTGTATTATAGATATTTGCTTCAAGCTCGGTAGATATTTTTGTCTTTTTTGATATTTTTATAGCTTCATCTAGATATTCAATAGTTTTAGTCCTATTATTATCAAGCTCTAATTCTGCAAGTTGATACAGAATATCTACTTCAGACCTCTAAAATCAGTGCTAAAAAAATGGACATCACTGTAACTGCCTTATTTT
>JAOZQN010000559.1 GCA_029932195.1 Bacteroidales bacterium
GTATTTCTAACAATTTTATTATCACCGATTTAGAAAGTCAGAAACTTCAGTTAATTTTAAATAAAAAATAAGGTTTTCTTTTTCGCAAAAGTATAAAATACGTTGAAAAACGCTGTTTTTTTTTATAAATTGCATAAAACGAACTTTTTGTAATACTACTTGTAAAATACTGATAATATGTCAATTAAATGTTTTCACCAAACATTAATATGTTGATTGTCATTATATTGTCTTTTTGCAACAGAATTATAACTATCTAATAGTATGATTGTTATGAAGGCAAAAACTCTAGTTAAAAAAAATGTCAATTTCTAATACAGCGGATACTATTTCCATTATTTTTACTATCATATCCCCTTCCAGATTCAGAGTTATTATAACTAAGAACACGTAACCAGGCATTTGCTTCGTCATATATAGAAGCACACCACCAATTCGCATTATTCTTGATATAATAAAAAGAACCGCTTCCGTAGTTACGAATCCCGCCAGGCAGAGCGGTAAATTTACTTTCATCATTACCATTTCCACTATTATACCAGCCTGTCGTAGATTTCAATTTGTATCCTTCATTAGTGCCACGCCAGCCTTCTGCATCAGCATCACTTTGCGACATACCAAGTTCCATTTCAAGAGTTTTCCATTCATTATCGCTTGGTAAATGCCAACCACTTGGACATGCAGAGTTTGCATCGTCCCAAGTGTATAATCTGCCATAAATATTACCATTACTTTCCTGATTATCATACCACCACGAATTGGTAGTTTCATAATTCAAATTTTCAGCCATCCAAATTTGATTTCCTATCTGCACAACTTGATATGTTTGTCCACCATAAGTAAAATTTTCTTTTGTTGAAAATGTAATAACTTCACTATATTCTGTTCCATAGCTATTTGTTACAAAAGCACGTATGTAATAATCAGTTACGGCAACAAAACCCATTAAGTTTGTCATAAAACTTCCTGTTATTGAGGTGTTACCAAGTTCTTTTATTCCGTCATTATTTGTCGTTGTTGGATTTGAGTTTGTTTCAGACCAAATAAAACCATGTTGGGTTGGGTTTGTCATTCCTAAATTGCTAATATTTCCATTTGCGGTTATAGTTTGATAATCAATATTTGTCGGATTATTTATTGATACTGTTGCTGTTCCACCGATAGTTGTAAATGAAATTTCGTTGCTATAAATTGTTCCTTCGCTGTTAGTTGCAAAAGTTCGAATATAATAAGTTGTATTTGCCTGCAAATTTGTTATTGGACTTGTAAATTCTCCTGTTTCATTTGCTGTTCCATAATCAGTTTTATTGTCATTTATGTTTGGTGCAGCCGTGTTGTTCCAACAATGTCCGTGTGCTGTAATATTGCTTTCGCCGAGTTCTGTTATATTTCCTAGAACGGAAGCACTTGATGCTGTTATGTTTGTAGCGTTGCTAATTGTTAATTCTAAAATTTCTATCTGTTCTTTTTTTAATGAAAAATCTGCATTTGTAGTATTTCCTTTATCAACTGTAAAATCTTTTGAAGTAGTTGTATATCCATCTTTTGAAACGCTAATTGTATAAAGTCCTTCATTTAAGTCAGAAAAAGTAAATTCACCTGTTGAATTTGTTAAAATACTTGACATATTACTTGGTGAAATTTCAATTTTTACATTTTCTAATAAATCACCTGTTTCTGCATTTTTTATTGTTCCGTGAATATGTCCTACTTTTGTGCAGGAACTAAACGAAATAGATAAAATTGCTATTATTAAATAAATTTGTATTTGAGATTTCATAATTTTAAATTTTTTAAGATAAAATTGAGTCCACTCCGAAAATTTTAACAAAAAATCAAGGCGGATACCAATTTTACAACCGGAGTTTACTCGTTGTAAATGAGGATTTTAAAATTTGTATCCAACGCCGAGTTTGGCAAAAAGATGCTTGTCGAAGTGGACTCATTGTTTTATTGTTGAACCGTTGAATTGTTTTACTATCTTAACAATTCAGCAATTTAACAATTTAGCAATATAATAACCTAACTAACTTTGTTTATTATTGAAAATTGTTTCACAAGTTTATAAGTATCTAAAATTAAAGCAACTGTGCCGTCTCCGAGTATGCTTGCTCCTGAAATAAAATCTTGTTCTTTAAATATTTCGCCAAGCGGTTTTATTACTGCCTGGTGTTCCCCTATTATTTTATCAAAAACAAGTGCGACAGTAGAATCGTTGTGTGTTACAAATATAAGTCGCTCACTTTTAAGTGGTTTAGTTTTAATGCCAAATTTAGCACGAAGATAAATAAATGGGACAAGTTCGCCATTTGAAATAAGTCGCTCGTTTGGATAATTCATCAAAATTTCGTGGTCGTGTTTTCCTGACGCTTTAATATTTGAAATAGGAATTAAATATTTAGTATCATCTATGCTAACAAGCATAGTATCTATAATAGAGAGTGTTAGGGGCAATTTTATAGTAATACTTGTTCCCAAATTTATTTCAGAATCGATTTCAATATCTCCACGTAGTTTTAGAATTGATTGTTTTATTGCGTCCATCCCCACTCCACGCCCAGATATTCCAGTTATTCTTTGGGCGGTAGAAAGTCCTGGTAAAAATAGTAAATTGTATATTTCTTTGAGCGTTAGATTTTCTTCCTCTTTTATAAAGCCTTTTTCTATTGCACTTTTAATAATTAATTCAGGATCAATGCCTTTACCATCGTCCCTTATCTGAATAACAACATTAGAGCCAGAATAAAATGCTATAAATCTAACAATTCCTTCTGGTGATTTATTTAATTTTACACGTTCTTCGGGGGTTTCTATTCCATGGTCTATTGCATTACGTATCAAGTGCATAAGAGGCAGTGAAAGATTATCTATAATATTCTTATCAAGCTCTGTATCTGCACCTTCTATAACAAAATTTATTTCTTTGCCAAGTTCATCAGAAAGGTCTCTAACAAGTCTTTCGAATCGGAGCATTATGTATTTTATAGAGATAAGTCTTGTAGATAATGCGTTTTCTTTAAGGCGTTGCGAAATTTTATTTAATTTTTCTGCTATTTTTTGTATCCCATCGTCATTTAATTTTTGCGAACGAAGATTTAATTGAGAGTTTGTAATAATCAATTCACTAACAAGATACATTAATTCGTCTAATCTTTCGGAGGATACTTTTATACTGTGTGTTTTCTGTCTTACTATTTCGGATTGCTGTTCGCCTGTTGTAATTTTTTTTCGTAAAACGTTTTTTTTTATTTCTTTTTTTGGTTCTTTTTTTATTTTATTCTCTTTTTTTGATAAAGCAAATTCTTTCAGTTTTTTAAAATTTAAAGCATCATTAATTTCAAAATTATCTTTTAAAAATATATTAAAATCATCTTTTTCTAATAAATTTTCTTCTGATAGTTTATGAATTTCAGACTCGTCTTCAAGAAACATAAAGATATCGCTTATATCTTCTTCCGGTTTGTCTGTTGCAATAAAAAATTCCCAAAAAATAAAGAATTTATTTTCGTTTGTGCCTTCTTCGTAAGAATGTTCTATTGTTTTTGTTGTTTCACTAAAACTATTAACCTCTTCAAGTATTGAGTTGATATTCAAACCTCTATCGTTAATATCTGCTTCTGGCTTAAAAATAATATAATAAGTTGCTTTTTGAACTTTTTCATCGTTGTCAAAAAATGAAATTGTATCATCGTCATCATCGTCAAAAAGTGAGATTGTGTCATCATCATCGTCAAAAAGGGAGATTGTATCATCATCATCAAAAAATGAGATTGTATCATCGTCTTCATTTTTATCTACCACAACTTTATTATTACTCGTTTTTTCTATTAGGCTATCTATCTCTTCAATAAAATTATTATAATCTTTTTGGTCAATACCTTTATCATCAGAAGTTACAAGCACTCTAATATAATCGGTTGAATTAAATGAGGTTGTAATTATATTTTTTGTAATTCCAGTTTTTTTATCTCTAATATTTGCATAAATACTTTCCAATTTATGA
>JAOZQN010000560.1 GCA_029932195.1 Bacteroidales bacterium
TCACATTAATAATGAGCTTTAAATAAAGAATTTACAAACTCCGAAACTTCAGTTATTTACCTGAAAATAAACAAACAAAAATAATTGACGAATAAATAACTATAAACCATAAGCAAACATTTATATTTTCAAAAAAAACACGCAAGTTTTATAATAAATCATTGTCTAATTTGAAGCAAAGAAACAATTAGATATAAATAAAAATAATTATGATAAAAAAAGAACTCGCTATAAGCGACACAGGATTTGTATTTGATCCCACCACAGGAGACTCATACTCAATGAATTCTATTGGTAAAGATATTTTATCAATGCTAAAAGAAGCTAAAGTAAAAGAAGAAATAGAAGTAGAAATAACAGAAAAATACAACGTAGATTCTGCTACTTTTGAAAACGATTACTACGATTTCATCAAAACTCTACAAAATCACAGTCTTATTACTGAGTAAATTGTTAAATTGTGAAGAAATTGTTTTATTGTTAATTCTATCAATAAAACAATTTAACAATAAAGCAATATAACAATGCAAACAATTTAACAATAAAAGAGATGAAAATAACAGTAGCCGTTACTGGCTTAAATAATATAGATAATCCGGGACCTGGAATTCCGGTTATCAGAGCATTGAAGGAGTCTAAATTTTATGATGTTAGAATTATTGGACTTGCCTACGAAAACTTGGAGCCTGGAATATACATGAAAGATCTTGTTGATAAAACGTATCAAATTCCATACCCTTCGGTTGGTATAGCTGATTTTATTGAGCGAATAGAATATATCAACTCGGTGGAAGATGTGGATATAATTATCCCTAATTTTGATGCAGAACTTTATACTTTTATAAAATCGGAGAAGCAATTAAAAGAGTTAGGAATAATAGTTTTTCTGCCAACTTTGGAGCAATTAGAAGAGCGTCATAAAGCAAACTTATCGGAATTTGGCGAAAAATACAATATCAAAGTTCCAAAAAGTGTAGCAATAACTTCGCTGAAAGATATTGCTAAAATAAATCAGGAATTTGCTTATCCTTTGCTTGTAAAGGGAAAATTTTACGATGCCTATATTGCCTACACACCCGAACAATTGCAAATGTATTTTAATAAAATAAGTGCAAAATGGGGTTTACCAATTATTATTCAGCAATTTGTGGCAGGCACAGAAGTAAACATGGTTGCACTTGGCGACGGCGAAGGAAATACAATTGCCGCTGTGCCAATGAGAAAACAATATATCACGGATAAAGGAAAAGCATGGAGTGGTATTACTCTAATAGACAAAAAATTAGAAGAGATTACCGAAAATTTTATGTCAGATACAAAATGGAGAGGAGCTTGCGAATTAGAAATGATAAAAACAGCAAACAACGATTATTTTCTGATAGAAATTAATCCACGTATTCCTGCTTGGGTTTATCTGGCAGTTGCTGCGGGACAAAATATCCCCGAAGCTCTCGTAAAACTTGCAATGGGCGAAAAAGTAGAAAAATTTGAAACCTACGAAGCAGGAAAAATGTTTATCCGATATTCCTATGACTTAATAGGAGATATTTCACAATTCGAACAATTATCAATATACGGAGAATTTTAAGAAGGAAAAACGGTTGAAAAAATGGAAAAACAATGGAAAAACGGTTGAAAAACGATGGAAAAACGATGGAAAAACAATTGAAAAACAATTGAAAAACAATGGAGAAGACAATGGGAAAACGGGTTGTAAGACAATGTATTTCCCTTTCTTTCAATTGTATTTCAACCATTTTTCCCTTTATTTCAACCGTATTTCCCTTTAATAAAAAAAAATATGCAAAAATTAAAATATGAGCGTCCCGTAATAAATAAAATTCAAGTAGGCACAGCGGGCAAATTTGGAATGAAAAGTCGTTTCAAATCAATAGAAAGTATTGACAACGTGCCAGTAAAAGAAATGATAGAAAAATATGGTTCGCCAGTTTATGTTATTTCGGAGCAAACAATCAGAAAAACTTATAGGCAAGCAAAACAAGCATTTACAACTCGCTACCCAAAAGTTCAATTTGCTTGGTCGTATAAAACAAATTATCTGAACGCCGTTTGTCAGGTTTTTCATAGCGAAGGCTCTTGGGCAGAAGTAGTCTCTGGTTTTGAATACGATAAGGCAATTGACAATGATGTTCCTGGTAATAATATTATTTTCAACGGACCAGATAAAAGTAAAGAAGATTTAATTAAAGCCGTTAAAAATGAGTCATATATACACATAGACCATTTTGACGAACTTTATATGCTTCTCGAAGTTGCCGAAACATCGGAAAAAAAACCAAAAGTAGCTATCCGAGTAAATATGGATACAGGAGTTTATCCTCACTGGGCAAGATTTGGTTTTAATTACGAGAACGGCGAAGCGTGGAATGCCTTGAACAGGATTATGCTCAGCAAAAAATTAGACCTTGTTGGTATCCACTCACACATTGGAACTTACATGATGTCAGCTGCTCCGTATGGAGTTGCCGCATCAAAACTTGCTGACTTAATTGTAGGAGTAGATAAAAAATTCGGACATAAAATTGAATACATAGATTTGGGTGGAGGATTTGCATCAAAGAACACACTTAAAGGGGCTTACCTCCCTGGAACAGATACATGTCCAAGTTACGACGATTATGCAGAAGCAATTACCAATGCAATTATTAATTCAGGAATTGACCACGAAAATTTGCCAACTTTATTCCTCGAAACAGGAAGAGCTTTAATAGACGATGCAGGTTCTATTCTTGGGACAGTGCTTGCGAACAAGCGACTCGCAAATGGCAAACGTTCCACAATTATTGATATTGGTCTAAATATGTTATTCACCTCATTTTGGTATGAGCATGATATTGTTCCTGCACAAACGGCTTCATTTCAGACCGAAGAAACTATTATAAATGGTCCGCTTTGCATGAATATTGATATTATTAGAGAAAATATTAATTTCCCATTATTAAAAAAAGGCGATAACGTAGTAATCAGCAGAATAGGTGCTTACAATATGACACAATGGATGCAATTTATTACACTCCGTCCTAAAATTATACTTATTGATATGGAAGGAAAAACTCATATCATTAGAGAAAACGAAACCAAAAATACTATTACCGATCTGGAAAGAATGCCAAAACATTTATCTAAAAAAGAATAAAACTAATCCTCTTTTAAATATTTGGCTATCCACGTAAAATTGAACAATGAAATTTGTGTAAAGCGTGGACGCTTTACACATAAACGACTATGTGGCAAGCGTCCACGCTTGCCACGAGAAATCGTTGCTAACCATCTATGTCTAACATTACGTGGGTAGCCAAATAACAATTTTCAAACACCGACAAGTCTTGCAAGCATTATCGGGTTCTATACAAAAACTACTTATGAACGAGCAGAATAAAGCAAAAATAATTCTTGGTATAGACCCAGGAACAAATGTTTTGGGTTATGGTGTTGTCTCTAAAAAAGGAAACGATATTGTGCCAATAACTCTCGGTGTGCTTAAATTAGAAAAATACAACGACCAATATACAAAACTAAAACATATATTTAGGAGAGTAGATAATCTGATAAAAGAATATAAAGTTGATGAAATGGCACTTGAAGCTCCTTTTTTCGGCAAAAATGTTCAATCTATGCTAAAACTTGGTAAAGCACAAGGAGTTGCAATGGCAGCGGGCTTAAATAATGATATTGAAATTTTTGAATACGCTCCACGAAAAATAAAAATGGCAGTAACGGGAAATGGAAATGCCTCAAAAGAACAAGTTGCACTTTTACTCAAAAGCATTTTAAAATTAAAAAAATTACCAGAAGAATTAGATGCCACAGACGGCTTAGCAACAGCAGTTTGTCATTGTTATCAGAACAATACTATTGCAACAAGTAGTGGTTATTCAGGTTGGAAAGATTTTATAAATAAAAATCCTAAAAGAAAGCTTTGAAAAATTCGGCTACCCACGTAAAGTTGAACAGCAATTGCACTCGTCAGGTGTTTTTCACC
>JAOZQN010000561.1 GCA_029932195.1 Bacteroidales bacterium
TACTTTTTTTTATCCTGATTTTAACATACTTACAGTCAAAATGAGAACTGCTGGTGTTTTATAATCAGAAAATTTGTAATTGTTAAACTTATCATTTAAGATTTGTTTGTTCGGATATTTTTTTAATACATTTTTACTATATTCTTTTTCTTTATATTGATTTAATATCCAGTCTATTGCAGAGCGGTTGCCAAGTTTATATTCAAAAGCCTGTTCTGGTATTCCTTTTATTGTAGTGTTTTCATCAAGAATAATATTATTGTTAATTTTATCTCTTTTTAGTTTTGTTTTTGGATTTTCTTTTAACTTTTCATTTTCTACAATTTGAAGCTTATAGGGTTTCATGTTTTCATAATTAATATGTAAATCCATAAGTTTTTCACCCCAAGTTACCCACTTAAAAAAGTCTTTGTAAAACGGTAAACGAGGAAATTCTCGTTTTAAATTTAGTTTATATTTTTCTCTGTATTTCGGGTTGTGTAAAACCGCATAAGTGTAATAAAAAATATCTTCTTTTGTTATTTTTTCATTTTTGTAATGCTCTGTGAATTGTTTCAATCCCCATTCTGAAATGTTATCAATTCGTTTACCAGATTTATCAAAGCGATAAAGTGGAAAACAAACACTATCACCTGTGAAATGCAAATCAACGACTTTATTTGAAGATAGAATATGAAATAGCTTGCCAGAATTATCTATTGTAATTATTTTATTTTCAGTATTTTTTGCAGGAAATATATTCTCAAATTTTCCTTTAATATCTATTACAGTATAACCGTAATACAGTATTTTTTTAGTAAATGGGCGATAATTACACTCTATAATATCAGTTTTATCAAAAATACCTGCTTTGCCTTTTCGCAGTTTATCTCTTTTAATCATCTTGCTCCATTTAATAGCATTTCCTTTTTCAAAAGTTCCAAATTTTTCTTTTCTAAGTTTGTCTCTTTTCAATCTGCTACTCCATTTAATAATATTTCTTTCATGTAAAAAATTATCAAGAATAGGGTTACTTTCTGCTTTAATGTCAGTATAATTAGTGTCTTTTTTGAATTTTATCCATCGTTTTAACTCAGAATTGTATTCATTTATGAAAAATTTTGATTTGGCTTCTAAATTCTTTTTGTCAAAATCATAGACCCAGTCATCTCTATTTGTAGAAATTCCATTTGAATAAAGTGTAAATAACGATTTTTCTTTATTATTTTTAGATATTATTTGTAATAATTTATCAAAGTCATTATTAGCAATATCTAACCAATTATTTTTCTTATCAGGGACAATACTTTCAAAAGGTATTTGTTTAAAATTTGTTGAATTTAAGAAATTTAATTTTTCTTTTGCTTTCCCTTCTTTAAAAATGCTTGTATAATAAATTCGTGCCTTATCTTTTTTAATTTTGTTATTTTTCAAATCAAATTCTTCTTTTTTTATAAAAAAAGCGATTGTAACACCTGTCATTATTCCAAAAACATTACCACCTGCTTGTTCTTTTCTTGAACGTATATCACCGTTCAAATCAACAAGATAAATATAATCAAATTCATTTTCTACCGATTTTCTAAAACCATCGAAAGTTCTGCTTTCTATAAATGAGCGATTTGTTATAAATGCAATTATTCCGTTCTCATTAATTCTGTTTGTTGCCCAACGATAAAATCTGGCATACATATCGTAAACTTTGCTTTTTTGTGCTGTGCTATTTTTTACATAAGTATCTTTAATTTGTTTGTCTATTATCGGATATGTCCGATTTTTATTATTATCATTTTCATTCATTTGATTGGCATTATAGGGAGGGTTTCCTATAACTACCGAAATTTTTTCTTTGTTTTGTTTTTCTATTCGTTTCATATTTTCTGTTGAAATATCAAACATTTGCCCTTGCTTTCCTTCGTAAGAAAAACCAAGATTATCAAGAGTATCTACAAAAACAATGTTTTCAAAAGGCTCATATTTATTCATTTTTTGTTGATAAGTGAACTCAATATTTAGATTTGCAATATAGTAGGGCAGTATAGCAAGTTCATTACAATGAATTTCATTTTTGTATTTATTTTCTAAATATTTAGGAGGGATATATTCAATAATTTCAGTTATAAATGTGCCAGTTCCTGTGGCAGGGTCAAGTATTTGCACATTCTTATCTCGAAACGATTTGCTGAAATATTTTCCGAGTAAATAGTCGGTGCTTTCTACCATAAATTTCACTATTTCATTTGGAGTATATACAACACCAAGTAAATCAGCTCCTTTGGGATTGTATGCTTTGTAAAAATTTTCGTAAACTATTTTTAAGAATTTTTGTTTATTATGATGATTATCAATACTTGCAGCTTCTTTTTTTATTGTTTTATAATAATTATCTACGCTTGCCAGCGTATCTCTGCGTATTGCTCCTGTAAAAAAAGTATTTATTACAATTTCTAATTCTCTTGCAATATTATTTTCTCTATGAAAATGACTGTCACCAAAAACAGTATCAAATATTTCGGCTGTTAATATATGCTGAATTAACATTTCTCGAATATCAAATTCCGAAATTTGCGGATTTATGCTTGTTTTACAAATATTCCAAAATTTTTCTCGTTGCACTCTAAAATCTGGATTTATTTCTGATTGTTTGGCAATCATTTTTCGGAGTGCTTCAATAATATCAGGTATGTCTTCTTTAAATTTTTCTACTGCCTTGTCAAATTGTTTAATATGGTCGTGCTCATATTCAACAAATGCAGTAAGAATGCGATGTAAGAAATCAGCATTTTGCATTTCTCCCCTTAATACTTCTTCTCCCTTTTGTATTAAAACAATTTCTTCTGTATTTTCAAAAAGTATGTTAAATGTTGGGTATCCAATTTCAATTTTCTTCTCAATTTCTTTGTCTAAATCGTCTTTTGTATCTTTACTTTCATAGTGTCCATAAGCTATTTGCATAGCATTATTTATTGTTCCGTCTGGTCGTTTTGCATTACGTAGAGACGCACTGCCGTGCGTCTTTACAGGTAATTCATCAATTAGTATTAAATTTTTTGCCAGACAATATTCTTCTAACAAGTTGGCAAATGCACGTTTGATGCTACTTTCATTTCGTGTTCCACCAAATCGTTTATATTGGTCAAGTTTTTTGTAATAATTATTTATTGCTTGTCTAAACATAGTTTTTATTTATACCGCAAAGATACGTTTTTTAGATTTCTATTGTTGTTTTTTAGTTACACACAACGCCCAAAATCATTATGATTTGTTAGGGTTGCAAAGTTACTAATTTTTATTATAATTTTAAAATTAACTCCTTTTTTTCCTCAGCACCCAGTATAAGCCTTTAGCATTGGATTTCATTTTTTTGAAAATAATTTGAATTATTAAATGCTCCACAAACGAGGTAATTCCCCAAATAACCATTAAATAATAAAAAGGGGTGTAAAAATCAAAAACAAACAGAACAAAGAAAAATATGCCCTGTATGTAACCTCCTATTTTCCATGAATATAGATGCAAGCTCGGTAGCTGTTTGAATTTTATAAGCGAAAAAATGAGACATAAAACAAACAAGCCTATAAAAAAAGAAAATGACACTATATGTGGAGCAAATTCCGCTGATTTGAAAAGATATATTCCTAAAAAAGCCTGAATATACATTCCATAATCTGCCATTGAATCAAGTTTTGCACCTATTTCGGTTTGCATGTTAAACACCCTTGCGATTAACCCGTCTAAAACATCGGTAATAAGATTAATACACAGTAAAATAACAAATACTTTTTCGTAGTGCATAAATGCAAATATCACTACTACCGGAAAAGACAACAATCTGTATAATGATAAAAGGTTGGGTATGTTTAAAGGAATTTTATTTATCATAAAAAAGTTTTAAATTTGCCGTGAATATATAATAATTCAGTCTGTAAATAATCCATTGATAAGCCCACCCCAACCCTCCCAAAGGGCAGGGTTTGTTCATAAAAACTAAATTCGCTCAAAAATATTTATATTTGTAGTTGA
>JAOZQN010000065.1 GCA_029932195.1 Bacteroidales bacterium
AGAATACATGCCTGTCACGCATGGGGTCGCGAGTTCGAGTCTCGTCCAGACCGCCTCATAATAAATTGTTAAAAGCCTTATAATCGTAAGATTGTAAGGCTTTTTTAATTTGGCTAAAAATGATAAATTTTCAGCCGTCCAATTCTCTGTTTTGGTCTGCAATGTCTTGCAAAAGAACGATTTTTTATAAACTGAAAAACTGTGAACCGCAAGATAATAAATGTAAAAAAACTTATTTTTATTTTATTTTTACAAATAAAATAATTATCTTTGGTATTCGTTTATTAATAAAAACTTATCATTTTTCATAAACATTAAATTCAATATTTTTTGCAATTTCAGAGCCTGAAAATTTCAAAATTAACGAAGAGATTGGTATTTGTGAAAAAAGCAAAAACTTAAATTTATGAATCTACTTAATACTATAATAGGTTACAACAAAAAAGAGAAGGATAAAGAAAAAATTAGAAAAACTATAATAATAAATGGCTTTTCCTATCTTGCAATGTTTTCTATGTTGTTTTTTGGAACATCACGGTTGTTGAATGGTGAATATACACCTGCAATTGTAGATTATACAATTTTCATGATTGCTTTTGCCAATTTTTTATTTTTTAGAATAGGTAAACGACTACAAGTAGCTGCTTATGTTATAGTTACATTGGTATTTCTGCTTATGCTTGCAATATTTGCAGTAATAGGAAAAGGAGGAACAGGTTTATACTGGTATTATGTTTTTCCTCTGTTCTCTATATTTTTACTCGGAAATATTGGAGGAAATATTTATTCAATAATACTTATTATTCTTACAGCTCTTGGGCTTACATTCAAACCAGATTTTATATTAGAATATCCCGATGGACTTTTGATGAGAGTTGTTTTCACTTACTCACTTGTACTTGCACTTACAAGTATTTATGAATATGTTAGAAATAGAACACAAAAAGCATTTCTTGTAATGTACGAGGCAAAATCAAATTTTTTGGAAGAAACTTTGCAGCAAAAAGAAGAGATACTTTCTATTAACGACCCTTAGTCAAGAGCGAGAAGTAATTTCGCTACAGAAAGAAAAAATAGAAGTAGCCCATAAACATATTAAAGAAAGTATAAATTATGCCAAAAGAATACAAGATGCAATGCTTACTAACAAAGAATTGTTAGAAACGTATTTACCAGAAAATAATTTTATTTTATTCAAACCAAAAGAAATTGTAAGTGGAGATTTCTATTATGTAAATAAAATTAAAGACTATCTAATATTTGCAGTAGCCGATTGTACGGGACATGGAGTTTCTGGTGGATTTATTACAGTACTTGGTATTACATATTTACATGAAGTTATAAAAAGAGAAGAAACAAACAATCCTGCAATTGCATTAGAAAGCTTACGTGTAAAAATAAAAGCTATTTTTAAAACTTTTGGGACAGAAAATCAAAATGGATTAGACATTGCTCTTTGTGCAATTGATACAAAAACAGATATTATGCAATATGCTGGAGCAAATAATCCTCTTTGGATTGTTAGAGATGACGAACTTATTGAATACAAGGCAACAAGAAATCCAATAGGTTATTATCCAAAAGAGAGGAATTTTGAATGTAACAAAATACAACTGCAAAAAAATGATAAAATATATTTATTTTCCGATGGATACAAAGACCAATTTGGAGGTAAATATAATCAAAAATTTACAAATAAGAGATTTAGGCAAATGATAAAAGAAGTTAGTAAAATGCCTATGAGTCAACAAAATGAATTATTAGAAAAAACTTTAGAAAAATGGATAGGAGCAAGCAGACAGATTGATGACATAGCATTATGGGTGTTGAATGGACAAAAAAATAATTTGAGTGCAAATAGACAGGTTACAGCTTGCAATTTTCGCAAGGCGATTAATTGTATGTCAAAACTCTACTCATCATTTTAAAATAGTTATTGTTCTTTAGCCTTGCGGAACTTGTAACCTGCAACACACTCAAATAATATCTGAAAAAATGGCATAAAGCGGAATATTTAAAAAATCGTTATCTTCGACAAAATTTCGTGGAGAAGTTCTAATAATTAGTTCTGGTTTATATTTTTGGGCATAACTTCTAAGACTTTTTAGGTTTCTACTTGTTCCACTTTTTACTTCCAACGGATAAATATTATTCTCTTTTTCTAAAATAAAATCAACTTCGGCATCGCTTCTTGAAGTCCAATAAAATAATTCCTCGTTACCCTTTATTGTAAGCTCCGATGCAACAAAATTCTCTATAAAAGCACCATTGTATTCCGTAAAAAGTTTTGTTGGACTAACAATAATATCGGAAGTGAGTTTTAGCATTGCCCCGAGCAAGCCCGTATCAAATAAATATATTTTAAATTTTGAATAATCGGCATATCCCGCAAGAGGAAGTTTTGGTGTGCTAATATTATATGCCAAATTTATCAGCCCAGCTTTTTGCAACCATTCAATAGTTTGCTCATAATCAGAGGATCTCGCTTTTTTACGAACATCGCTATATTTGAATTTTTTACTTTCCTTCGCCAACTGATATGGAATAGAACGCCATAGTTCGGAAGTTTTTATTGCCTGTGTTTTATTTGTATATTTAGAAAAATCTCGCTGATAGGCTTTTAATATCTCATTTTGTATTTTCCTTGATGAAGCAATATCTTTATTGTCTAAATAATCTTGCAAAACTTCGGGCATACCTCCGAGATAAAGATACATTTTTAGTAGAGAAATCAACTTTTTGTGAATAATTTCGGGTAGAGGTTCTATTGATTTCATTTTTTCTAGTGATTCTAACAAAAATTCTTCTTTACATGCCATTAAATATTCCGAAAAAGACATTGGATAAAGGGTCATAAAATTTACCTTTCCCACAGGAAAACTACTTTGCTTTCCTACACTCACTCCAAGTAATGAACCTGCTGCAATAATGTGAAATTCAGGTATTTGTTCGTAGAAATATTTTAAACTTGTTATTGCTCTTGGGAAAATTTGTATTTCATCAAAAAAAATTAAAGTTTTGTTGTAAATTATTTTCTTACCAAAATACAAACCAATATTCTTAATAATATTGTGAGGATTTAAGTTTCCTGCAAATAAAGTTTTTAAATCAGAGTTTTGTTCAAAATTAAGATAGATATATTCTTTAAATTCATTTTTTCCAAATTCATTTACAAGATAAGTTTTTCCTACTTGCCTTGCTCCTTGTATTAATAGTGGTTTGCGTTTCGGGTCTATTTTCCACAATTTTAATTTTTCGTATAAAGTTCTATTCATCATTATTTTAAGGAGTTTTAAATTTATAAATCACAACAAAGATAAATATTTTTATCTAAAAAGATGTAATTTTTAAAATTTATCTCCAAAAAAGTGTTGTTTTTGTCTATATTTATCTCCAAAAAAGTGTGGTTTTTGCCTATATTTATCTCCCGAAAAGTGTGGTTTTTGTCTAAATTTATCTCCCAAAAAGTGTTGTTTTGATAAAATAATATTTAGAAAACAAATTAAAATTACCGAATAAACAGATACTATGGAATCATGGCATTGCAGGCAGATGGCTGTGGATTGAGGACTGCAATATTTGGCTGAATATTATAGTTTTTTATGTTATTATTTTCTAATATTTTTTTTATCTCAATCATTATTTTTTCAAAATCAGATAAAAGAATATCATTTTTTATAAATATATTTGCTTCAAAAAAAGATTCTTTATCATCTAATTGCCAAAGATGTATATTTTTCAAATCATCAACTTTTTTCAGACAAAGTATTTGGTCTCTAATGTCTATAATATCCACGTTTTCAGGTGTTGCCTGCATTAGAATTTTGATAGAAGTTAGTAAAAGTTTGTAGCTTGAAAAAATTAAATAAAAAGCAATAATTATTGAAAGTAAACTATCTATCCAAAAAATATTAGTATATTTCATTATTATTCCTCCAAACATAACTGCTATTGAGGTCATTACATCTGTAAGCAAATGCAGATAAGCCGATTTAATATTAATATTTTCTTTGGCTTCTTTATGTAAAATTAATACACTTAAAACATTGATTATTATACTACCCAAAGCAAAATAAATAACCAAATCCGATAATATTGGTTCGGGGTTAAAAAAACGTTTTATTGCCTCTATTATCAAAAATATTGCAATGGCAATTAGCGTAATGGAATTTATAAAAGCTGATAATATTTCGGCTCTTTTATATCCGTAAGTAAAATTATTTGTTCTATCTTTTTTTGCCAAACGATTTGTGTAAAAACTTAATAACAAAGATACTACATCGCTAAAATTATGAAGAGCATCTGTTATTAGAGCTACACTTCCCGAAATTATTCCGCCAATTAGTTGTGCGATAGTAATAAAGATATTCAAAAATACTGCTATTCCTATATTCTTTCCCGAAATGTGGTGATGTTGATGACTGTGTTCGTTATTGTGTCCCATTTTTTGTAGTTTTAAGGTTAATAATTATTTTCTACAAAAATATGAAATTCTAAATGCAACTTGGTTGCAAAGTAAGTAGGTAGCTTTAAATTTAACTCTGACTACTGATACAATCAGAACATAAACCATTAAGAACCAGCGAGTAATTGTTTATTGTTATATTGGGAGGAATATTATTGATATTTATTTTTTGCTCTTCGAGACAAATTGTTTTATTGCATTTTTCGCAATGAAAATGTGGGTGGATTTTGTGTTCTATTAAATTACAATGCTCTGAACATAAAGCATATTTGGTAGATTTAGAGCCATCATTTACTTGATGAATCAATGTTTTTTTTTCAAATGTTTTTAGAGTTCTATATATTGAAATTCTATCGCTCCAAGGAAGTTCGTCTTCAATATTTGCTAATGAAAGTGCAAAATTATTCTGTAAAAAAACATCTAAAACCAACATACGAACAGATGTTATTTTTATATTTTTCTCTTCTAATAGTCTAATTATTTGCTTATTCATAATTTGACTTTATTTAAAATAGATAACGAAATGTATACAATCCACAAAATATTTAGTTTTATCATCTTCAATTGTTAGTATAGAATTTTTGCGTAAAATATCTATATCTACGATTATAGATTTATCAATTGCTATTGACTTTACATCGTTTATGTTTTTATTAAATAATTTTATTAATTCATTGAATCGCTTTGATTTTTTTTTATTTTCATTAAAAATATTTATGCTTTTATGGTTCATAAAACAAGAAGTTCTATTAGTTGGATATGTTTTCACCATCTTCATAGTATCTTCTATATTTTTTCTTATTTCAGGAATTGAACTAATTTCATAAGTCAAATCTCCAAAATGTCTCATTCTGTTCAAAACTATTCGTTTTATAGAATCTGATTCGAAGTGTCTAAATGTAAGAGATAGAACTTTTGTAAGTTCACTAATATTCTGTTCGTATGTTCTGTTTCCATCAAAACTCAGACTTATTTGATTATCTATAAAGTGAAAATCAAAACGACTATTTTCTTTACTATACCGTAAAGATTTCATTTCTTTTTTTGTATGAGATTTTAGTTTTAAAGCACTTTGTTTTTCTTCATTGCAAGATATAAATGCAAAAATTAAAATGAAGATAATGGTTGTGTGCTTTTTCATATTTTATCTTTAAAAAAGATTATTAGAACAATAAGTGCAATTCCGAGAAGGAATACGAATGCTCCCATTATTTTGTTTATCCAAAAGATATTACGGATTTTTATTTTGCGTCGGAAAATATTTACAACAAAGGATAGGCTGAACCACCATAAAATTGCTCCCATAAAAACACCAAATAAAAGTAAAATTATTTGAGCGGTTGTAGTTGCTTGATTTGCAACACCAAAAGAAGCAAAAAAAGCTCCAAAACCAATAATATTTACGGGGTTAGAAATAGCAATAACAAGGCTGGAAAAAAAATCGTTTACTAATTTGCGTTTAGAAAATTTGCTGTTCTTTTTGAATTCTTTTATTGCATCGGTTGTGAAAATTCGGTAGCCTATAACTAATAGAAAAAAACTTCCAATTAGTCCAAAAACAATATCGTATTTTATCAAAAAATCGGATATAATAGTAACTCCAAAAGCGGCAACTCCTCCATGAATTATATCGGCAACAGCTGCACCAAGACCAATTACAAATCCAGCTATAAGTCCTACGCTCATAGTGCGTTGCACAGATAATACAGCAAGTGCACCAACAGGTATTGAAGCTAAAATACCAATTAGTAATCCATTAAAAAAAATATCAATAGTCATAAATTATGTGAAAAAATGAAGTGTAAAAAATGAAAAATTATATTTATGAGTCCGCTCCGACAAGTGTATTTTTGTCAAAATCAAGGCGGATACAAATTTTAAAAATGGAGTTTACTCACTGTAAATGAGTGTTTTAAAATTTGTATCCAACGCCGAGTTTGGTGAAAAGGCACTTGTCGGAGTGGACTCATTTATTCATTTTATCTGTCGTAGTTTTTAAAATTGTCATTATCAAAGACATCTGGGAGTGTTTCTGTATCAAGTTTTAACTCTTTTATATCTTTTTTTATTGTAATATAATAAGTATGGTTCTTATTTTTCCATACATCTGCCTTATAATAAAATTGTTCTGAGCTGTTGTCTTTGTAAATTGCAGTCAGTTTTATAGGAATTGGCAATCCTCCTTTATTTATTATTTCTATTTTAGTATTATTTTCAGAAATATTACCAATAGCCAAATCTGCATAAGCAAAACTAAAAAACCACTGTTTCCAAAACCAATTCAGATTTTCGCCAGAAATATTATTAAAAGTGTAGAAAAAATCGTAAGAACTTGGATGTTTGCCGTTCCAGCGTGCAATAAATTCTTGCATACATTTGTAAAAAACTTCTTCACCAAGATAATCTCGTAAAATATACATCGCCACAGCTGGCTTGTAATATGATAAAAATCTATATGTTCTTCCTTTTTCCTGATTTGTTGGAGTCATTATAGGAAGGTCGTGTTTTGTGCCTCCAAATTGATTGTAGGTGTTTAACACATCTTTAAAAGGAATAATATTTTCTTTTTTAGATAATTTTTTTTCTATTTTTTTAGGCAAAAAAGTAACTAATCCTTCGTCCATCCACGATGATGTATTTTCGTTTGTTCCTACATAAAAAGGAAAAAAAGAATGTGTAATTTCATGTGCAGTAAGATGAACACATTTTTCGTAATTTCTTGTGCTTCCGTCATTTACCATCATAGGAAATTCCATTCCTCCTCCTCCATTAAAAACGGTCATCTGCGGATATGGATAATGATAGCCGAGAATTTCGGGTTCAGAAAAAGCTTCAATAACTTGTTTTGAAATTTCTGCAACATCAAAAAAATCTTTGGATTTTTCGGAATAAACTGCACTTACAAATGTTTGCTTGTCGCCAGCTTTGGCAGTTGTGCCGTCCCATAAAAACTTATCACTAAGAGCAAAAGCAAAATCAGGTAAATTTTTTGCTTTAAATTTCCATGTATTTTTTTCTGTAGAGTTTAATATTTGTTTATTTTCTATATCTTCCTTGGTTATTATATTGATAATTGCATTACTTTTTTTTGCTTCAATAAATTTATCATAAATTTTGGGTTGTAATAATTCTTTTGAATTTTGCAATATTCCCGACGACCAAACAAGATATTCTCCTGACACAGAAATTTCTACATCATAATCTCCGTATTCATGATAAAATTCTTGCATTCCACTATAAGGGTTTGTATTCCACCCATATATATCGTCGTAAACTGCAATTTTAGGAAACCAAAATGCAACAAAAAAAGCTGTTTCGTGATATGTTCCTTGCCGGATAGTTACTTGTTTAGGTAAAATATAACTCCAATTTATTTTTAATTTAATTTCAGAATTTGGTTTTAAATTCTCATCAAGAGGGATAGTCAGGATTGTTCCTGCATTTTGAGCATTTATTTCTATCTTTTTATCATTAATTTCAACATTTGTAAGTTCTACTCCATCGTGCAAATCTATTGTTCCAATATTCCAGTCTCGCAAATTTCCTTTTTTGTATAAATTGGGATACAAATGTAATACTATTTTATCCAATTCGTCAGGGCTATTATTTTTATAAGTAATAATCTCTTCACCAACAACAGTTCCTGTTTCTGTAAAAAACTCTGCTTTTATCTGATAATCAGTTTTATTTTGGAAATAATTATTTCCTGGTTTTCCATCAAAATTTCGTGTTCCTTTCTCATAAGCCTCTTTATATTCACGATTTATGTATAATTTATTATCATCTTTCTGTGCATTTATATTATTACAACCAAGGAATATAAAGGCTAATGTTAATATTAAAATAGTATTTTTCATTTATGTTTTTTTATAAGATAATTTTTAAATAAAAATTACCCTTTTACTAAACTTTGAATTTTATCAATTTTAAATCGTTCAAGAATTGTGTCGTCATTTATTTCTTTGGATAACGAACTTACAACTTTTATTGGAACATCAAAACTATCCACAATTATTAATCCATCAAGGCAATCGTTAAATTTTGGATCTACATTAAAACCAATCATTTTGGCATTCATACCAATATATTTTTTGAGTAAAACAGGCATACTAAAACGTGGTTCAATTTCTTTTATGTAGCGGTCGAGTTTATTTATATTCCCGTCTATATCTCTAAGTAGTAATTCATTATCTACATTATAATCTATTGTTACTTTAAAATCGTTACGAGGTTCTACCTCTTTTGCAATTTCTTCGTCGTAGTAATTTTGTTGGAAAAATTCTACAATTAGGTTCTTAGAGAGCTTAGAAAATTCATTACTAATACTCACAGGACCAATCATATAACGATAGTCAGAATTTTTGAGCATAAAATATAAAATTCCTTTCCACAAGAGAAATAGCGACAAAGGTTTACGCTGATATTCTTTGACAATAAACGAGCGTCCAAGTTCTATAGAGTCCTCTAAAATAGGAAGCAACCCCTTCTTTAATTTGAATAAAGAATTTACGTAAAAACCTGATATTCCGTATTGTGCCAAAATTTCTTTGCCCTTACCAACTCTAAAAGCCCCAACAATTTTATGATTTTCGTTGTCCCAAATAATAAGGTGATGATAGTAAAGGTCAAACTCATCTATATCAGTGCTTTGGTTTGTTCCCTCGCCAATTTCTCTAAAAGTTATTTCTCTTAATCTGCCAAGTTCTGTAAGCACATCGGGCATAAGATTTGCGGGGGCACTAATTACATCAAAATGGCTACTTGAAAATAATAGATTTTCTTCTTTTACACTATCTATCTGTTCTTTAATGATTTGAGGGTCTATTGGGTCAATTATCTTCTCTTCTTTTTTAGCTTTTTGAGGGAATTTTGGTTTAAAAAATTTATTAACTTCAAGTGTAGTTCCAAGTGCGTATGTTTTTGCACGTAAAAATCTGCCAAACATTAAGTTGTCTGGGAAATTTTCTTGCTGACCAACTGTTACTTTATTTCCAATTCGTATTTTTAATTTCTTTTTTTTAGTATTAAAAAATTCTTTTTGAAGTCTTGCTGCCTGCAAAAGAGGGTGTATATTTCCAAGAATATGATAAAAAATTGTATTAATATTTTGAAAATAAATAGGCACAACAGGAACGTTTGCTTTTTTTATAAATTTAATAATTTGTGGATTCCATTTTTCATCGGTAGCAGTCTTAATGTTTCTGTGATAGGTAGATGCACGCCCAGCTGGGAACATTCCCAAAGGCTTTCCTGCGTTGAGGTGTTCAAGCGAATTTTTTATTCCAGCAATACTTGGTTGCCCTGTATCATTTTTTTCTGACTGATTTATTGAAATAGATAAATCTCTGAGTGGCTTTATCTTATGGAAAGTGTTATTAATCGTAAATTTATAATCTGGTCGAACTTCTGAAATTATTTTCATAAGCAACATAGCGTCTAAGCCACCAAGTGGATAGTTAGATACGGTAATAAATGCTCCTGTTTTTGGGATTTTTTTCAAATCTTTTTCGTCTATTTCAAAATCAATTTCCAACTCTTCTATTACGGAGTTAATAAATTCTAATCCTTCTTTATCAATATTTTTACGGTAAATTTTATTAACTTTTTGTAAATCAAATAATTTTATCAAAAATTTGACAGCTATTTCTGTAAGAAATTTTCCTGTGTAAGTCCCATTTGTAAAATCCGAAGCCTTTAATTTTTTTTCCATAAAATTTAATTTTAACATTAAAATAATTCCAAAGTTAAATAAATATAATTAATTTTGACAATTATAAGTCTTAAATTTTGACTTTTGATTATTATACTATTATTACACTTTGATTTTCAGCTATAAACCAATTTAAAATTCTCTTATTTTTAGATTAAATTATATTAACTTAAATGCTTCTTGTTTTTGTTGCCTTAGCACCTATTTTTGTTATATTATTTTATATTTATTTTCGTGATAAATATGAAAAAGAACCTATTCAAATTTTGATTTTAACATTTTTGTTCGGTGCTGCTATAACTTTGCCACTTTATTACATAGAGCCTTTGTTACAAGATTTTTGGAACGTAAAATTTGCAAAAGATTCGGGAAAAATACCAGGTGTTTTTTACACTGCTTTTGTTGTTGCAGCTCTTTCTGAAGAGTTATTTAAGTTTGCAGCACTTTATATTTTGATATGGAAAAATAAAAATTTTAACGAACTTTTTGATGGGATTATTTATGCTGTTTTTATAGCAATGGGATTTGCTGCGGTAGAAAATATTTTGTATGTATTTACAAGTGGCTTACAAACAGGTGTTTTGCGAATATTTACAGCTGTTCCTCTACATGCACTTTTGGGTATAAATATGGGTTACTTTTTTGCGTTAGCAAGATTTTCTGATAAAAAGAAAAGACCAGTCTATCTTGCTTTTGCTTTTCTTTTGCCATTTGTTTTGCACGGAATTTATGATTTTATTTTAATGACCGAAAATGAAATTTTATTGGTGTTTTTTATTCCGTATATTATATTAATTTATATCTATGCTTTTATCAAAATGAAAAAACATTCCGATAATTCGGTTTTTAAGTCTTAAATGGATATACTTAATTTTTCCATTCTATCATTGTTTCAAAATATAGAATCAAGGCTTCTGCTAATGGGCTTATTTCCATATCTATAAACCTTGTTTTATATTTAATTTCATTGTTTAGTTTTTCTTTTTTACTCCCTAGTTTTATTAGCCTATGTAAACGTTTTGCGTTGCGTAAATCTTCTGTTGCAACAGCATCGCCAAATGCAAATGCGTTTGCAGGAATACTGTATCCCAAAATTATTGGTCCACTGTCGATGTCTCCATAATAATCTGTTTTTTTATTTTTATATCTTTCACGAAACAATCTTAAAATTCCTAAATTCTTACTAAATTTAGTCCTATAGTTTTCATATTGTTCTTTTGCAAAAGTCTTATCAAACCGATAAATAAAGAAAATACTCCAACCAATCATAGACCCACGAGGTTCTTCTAATTTCTCTCCTGTTCCCGTATTTATTGTGGAACAAAGTAGTCCTGTTTCATTATCCACAAAATTTGTTTTTGCAAAATCAATCCATTTCTTGCAAATTTTTTCATATTCACTTCCTGTGTTTTGGCTATGTAGTTTTAATGATGCTAAAGCTACCGTATTATCTGGTATCCAGATACTATTATAATATGATTGTAAACACATAAATTCACTTTTCATAAATCTGCTATACAAACTTTCTGATAGTTTATCGTTTATTTCATTATATTTTATATCATCAGAAAGCAACCGATAACAACCAAGCATCATATTAAGGTGTCCAAAATAAAGTATTGAACCTGTTGAATTAATATTAGGGCTTACAGGATTTTCTTTTCCAAAATAACATTTGTAAATTTTATCTGTTAATGTTTTTTGAATTGCAGAATCAATTAATTCTATTACGTCTTCTTTAAATGTTGTATCAATAAATGCAATATTTGTAAGTGCATAGGTTGAAAAAGAAAGAGAAAATAGCTTCCATTCACAGTTTTGATACCCTATTGTTGTTATCTCAGAATTTTTGTTAATGGGAGTTTTTAAAATTTTTTCTAGGTAGTTTATTTTTAATTGTAACTCATCTTTTTTTGGATATTTATATTTCTGAGAACTAATAATAAGGAAGGAAAAAATTATAGTTGAAACAACTATAAGAAGTATTTTATATTTATTTTTCAATTTTTTCATTTTCTGATTTATTTAATGTATTTTGTATTATGTTTTGAAAAAAAAACAGGAAACTGCCAGATTATTAGATGTTTATCTTGTAGAATTATTGTAAATCCAAAATAAAAACTCCTGAGTCTGGCACCGAAAAATATTCTAAATCAAGCTCTTTGCATTCTTCTATCCAATTATCTATACGCCAGTATTTATTTGAAGAATCAAAAATAATTTTATCAAAATTAAAAAGTAAATCAATATCTTCTATTTTTAAATAAACATCATTTGATAAAATTATATAATCAACGTCTATTTTATTTTCTGTATAATAATCTGCAACTTTATTGTCTCTAATTATTAAGAATTTTTTATCATTGTATTTGAAAAAATTATTCTTAAATTTTAAGTTGTCAAATTCTAAAATTGAATCGTTTTTTAATGAGTCAATATTCTGTAAATAAGCATTTTTATAGCCAACATTTAACCAATTATTTTTTATAGAAAAATCAATTATACTCGGATTGTTTATAACTGTTGTATCGCAAAAAAGATAATTATTCTGGTTGTTCACAATATTTATTGCCGATGCTTTGCGAACATTATAAATAAATAGTTTTTCGTTGCCTATAAATTTATAATTTTGAACAATACCTACCGAAATCCAGATAATTATAATTCCAAGAGCGAGTTGTAAATATTTTTTATTTTTATAGATAAAAAACAAACCCGATATAAAAATAAGAGCATAAAAAATTATAGCTTCAGGAGGTGAAATGAAAATGTTTTTTATTGCCGAAAAAGGCAAACTATCTATAAGATTAACAGAGTAATTTAGTCCAAAAACTATTTTTTTTAATATAAAAGCTACAATTGTGCCAATTATAGGTATCCAAGAGGTTGCAAATAAGCTAATTGCAAAATATAAAATTATACTTGCAAGAGGAATAACAACTATATTTGTGATAATAAAATATGTTGGAAATTGGTGAAAATATAAAAAACTAATTGGCATTGTTCCGAGTTGTGCTGCAAGTGAGACGGTTACTAATGCCCAAATTTTGTCGCCGAGCCAATTTTTCACAAAAAAGACATTATAAATTTTTGGTTGAAAATAAACAATAGCCAAAACAGCAGAGTAGGAGAGTTGAAAACCTACAGAGCTGATATTGTAGGGATTAAACAGAAGTAAAATAAACGCCGAAGCTGCAATTGTGTTGTAAATATTTGCCTGTCGGCGAAGAACTGTGCCAATTGTAATTAGGGAGAACATTAATGCAGAGCGTTTTACAGATGGCGACAACCCTGAGATATATGCAAAAGCCCACAAAATAAGAATTATTAAAACTGCTTTTAGTATTTTTCCTGCTTTTTTCCTATTCAAAAATGAGAGTAAGAAATTGATTATCATATAAATAATACCAACATGCAAACCCGAAACTGCCAAAATGTGCATTGCTCCTGATGAGGCGTAGGCTTCTCTTGTTTCTGGGTCAATATCGTTTTTATAACCGAGAGTTAGTGCTGCTACAACGGCAAAATCTTGTCCTTCAAAGTTGTATTGCTTATAAATATTTAATAAATAGTGTTGGCTCTTTTTCGCATAACTGGTTAAAATATCTCCATTGTTTTCACTTAAAAACCTCCACTTCTCACTTGATACATAGCCTTGTAGATATATTCCTTTTTGCAAAAGATATTTTGCGTAATCAAATTCATGAGGGTTGCCAGCATTTTTTACTAAACTAATTTTGGAATTTAATACGATTTTATCACCATATTTTAGATTGGCAGAAAGACTATCTTTCTTAAAATAAATAATAGACTTATAATCTACTGTTTGCCAAGAAGTAGAGTCAAATTTTGACTCTATTAGAACGGTTGTTTTATATGATTTTGTTTTTTCTTGCGGAGTTTCTAAAATTATTGCTGTATAACTTGATTCGTTGGCAAAAATATTTTCATCAGGTGGTGGAATAGTTTTATAATCAGTTAGATAAATTCCAAGTAGAATTAATGTAATATTTACAAAAGCTCCATAAATCCAGCGAAAGTGAAATGACTTTGCAAATTTTTGAGAAATAGATAAGGCAAGAATTGTAGATGTGAGAAATATGATAATAAAGAGGAAAGAACTTGTTGTTATATTGGTATTTAGCTGTATAATAATACCAAAGATTAGCGGAAAAACAAATCTAACAAAAGGATATTTATGAATATCCGTCATCTTAAATTTTTCGTAATACATTTTTATGATTTTTTAGGAATTATTACAGCTATTTTTTTCAGAAAAAGAATTTAAGCAAAAACATTTTTAACTTTTTTATCAGCTAATCTTACTTTGTATTTTGCTTTAAATTTTCCGTTTGCTATTGCTCGTAATTTGTTTCTAATCAGTGTCTTTTTGAGGCTTGCAAGGTGGTCTGTAAATAATATTCCTTCTGTGTGGTCGTATTCGTGCTGCACAACTCTTGCTCTAAATCCTGATAGAGTTTCTTCGTGCATTACAAAATTTTCATCATAATATTTTATGTTAATTTCCTCACTTCTTGTAATATCTTCACGCACTCCAGGTAGGCTGAGGCAGCCCTCGTTCATAAGAACTTCTTCCTTAGAATAGTTTGTTATTTCGGCATTTATAAATACTCTTTTATAATTTTCGCAATCAGCATCTTCGTCTGCCATTGGGCTGGCATCTATTACAAATAATTTTATCGCTTTACCAATTTGAGGTGCGGCAAGTCCAACTCCCTCAGATTCATACATGGTTTTAAACATGTTTTCTATTATTTCTGATAAGTTTTTATAGTCTTTATCTATATTTATTGCTTTTTTTCTTAAAACCGAACTACCGATAATATTTACTGGAAAAATCATTTCTTATGTTTTTTTATTATAAAATCTTTTTTTAATCTCTAATACTAAATCTAAGTAAGTGTTTAGTTTTTAATTAGCTTTTGCGGCTCACATTGAAAAGTTGAGGGGGAGTAATTACACACCATATCAAAAAGGTAGAAATAACTCTAAATTTTACAACCCGTATGCTCTACAATGATTTGATATGTTTTTCGGTAACTTCTTGGTTGCGGTGGTGTGTGCCTTGTGTGTGTGCTACGCACACACAAGGCACACACCACACAAGGCACACACCACACAAGCCACTGCAAACCAAGAAAATGATAGCGGTTTTTTTTTATCATTTCGTTATAACCGTATCTGTTTGTTGAAATTTATCAATTGCTGTTAATAATAATTCTTTGATACTAATATTTTTTCTTTCTGCAAGTTTTTGTATTTTTGTTATTTCAAGTTCTGAAAAATTTAGTTTCAAAGGATTTATTTCTGATAATATTAATTCGCTTATGTGAGTAATATCTCCATTCAAATCAAATAAATTTTTTTTTGAAATATAACCAGTTTTTCCTACTTCAATATAGCAATCTGAATTTGACCAAAAAACAGACCCATACATTTTCCTGTTATTTATCAAAGTATGAAAATAACAATAAAATCTAAAAGTAAATTCTTTTAAATTTTCAATAAGTCGTTCAGTCATTGTTTTTTTTGTTAAAACTATTGATGTTTTCATGTTTTTTATTTTTTAAATTTACCGATATACTTACCTATTTTTTGTTTCCGAAAATTATTTGGTATTTCGTAATCATCTTGAATATTCAAAAAACTTCCACTTGGTTTTATTTTTACATTTCCAGTAAAATCTTTTTGAAGAATTTTTATCTTTCCTTTTCCATCTTTTGATGACATTGCATTAAAAACACTTGTTTTATCTCCTGTTTTTTTGCAAATCAATGGACGATTTTTTTTGTCTAATGGAAAGCTATTTCCACTTTCTTTAGACAAAAAAACGTCTCTTATTTTTATCTTTTTTTTTAATACTGCCATAATTCAAAATTAATAAAATTATTTGATAAATTGTTATTGTTTGTTAATTACAAAAATCAACTGGATCATAATCGTAATTATTCAATTTTGCTTTTTGTAAATAACTACACGCTTCATTATCTTTGGATAAAAAATGATACGACATTCCGATGTAATAATATGACTTACCTACATTATTTTCTTTTTGAACAGCGATTTTTAAATCTCTAATTGCATCATAATATTTTTCGGTTTTATAGTTTCTTATACCACTTTCTAAAAAATCAACTTCTTCTGTTGGTGCTTTAACAATAACAACTTTCTCTGTTGAGTTTTTATTACTTAAATATATTTTGTAAGTTTGGTATCCAAAACCTAAAATTACTACTATTATTACAATAACAAATACAAAATTTAGTATTTTTTTTATTATTCTTGCAGTGTCTTCTCCTGTAATTTTTACAAAATATTTGCTTTTACTTATAGCAAACAATACAGAAATAACTAAAAAAGTAATAAAACCAATTAATACAAAAGGGTCATTTAAATAAGGTGCAATACCTTCAAAATTTTTTATATTCATTTTAATTTAGTTTAATATGTTTAACTACTGTATTTTAAACATGAGAAGGTAGAGCATTAAAATCATCTAAATAAAAATTTTCAACTGTTAATTCAATAGTAATTTTTCTCCAATTATATCCTGTCTGTGAATGCTCATCAATAGCAATTATTTCAATATTTTGTTTTTTAATAATAGAAGAGTATTGTTTCAGGCTATTATTAATAATAATAAAAGCATTGTAAGCCCGTAAAAATGCTAATTCTAAATTAGTTATTGATGAATTTGAATTAATATTACAATTTTTAATAGTATTATTACCATTTGATTTATCTCTATATTGTATGTTTATAACTGAAGTTTCGGAGTTTATAATTAATTGATTATTACGTATATAATGTTT
>JAOZQN010000066.1 GCA_029932195.1 Bacteroidales bacterium
GAGTATTTTAATAATTTTGTATAACGCAGAGTTTTGGGTTTATAGGAGTGCCCTTATGAATATTTTGGAACACTATCATATAGATTCAAAAAAGAGTAATAGATAATTTATAACAGTTATAAATTATCTCTTACTCATCTTTGCTCTACATTTAATATTACCTAATAATAGTAATTTTTTTTGTGTAAATATTTGTATTTGTTCTTATTTTGATAAAATAAATACCTGTATCCAAGTTATCTAAGTAAAAACAATTACAATCACTATTATATTTTGCATTAACAGAACTACCATTAATTGTAATTATGTTAGCATTTTGAATATCATAAGTGCTTGCGATATAGATAATACTAGAAGCTGGATTAGGATAAATACTAATATTTGAGTTTTCAATATCTTCTATTCCTACGGTAATATCAAAAGTTTCGGAGAATGTATCATCTCCACAGTCGTTGTTTGTAGCAGTTAGTTCTACGGTATAGTTTCCGGCTGTGGCATAATCGTGAACAGGATTTTCATCTGTAGATGAATTTCCATCTCCAAAATCCCATGAGTATGAATCGGCAAAAGTAGAATTGTTGGTAAATGTTGCTTGTAGCTCATCAATAACATAATCAAAATCAGCTATTGCAATAGGATTTACAGTAATTTGTATTTCGTTAGAATAAATTAAACCACATGAAGTATTATCTATTTCAACTCTATAATTCCAATTTCCATATTCGCTTGGAGTTTCAAAATATGTGTCGTTTGTGTTTGCAATATCTTCCCATTCGCTCCCATTAAGATTTTTTTGCCATTTAGTAATAGTTCCGTCATAATTGGCAATTGTCATTGTTCCAGTCTCTTCTTCCAAACAAATTTCGGTATTTCCTGCAGTAAGTGTTCCTGTTGCAGCACCTGCATCGTTTACAGTAATTGAAACTTCGGAAGTAAAAACTGCATCGCATACACCGTTTTGAACTTCTGTTCTGTAATCCCAAACACCAATTTCTGTAGGCACTTCTGAATATGGATTGTCAGTAGAAACAATATCTGTCCAGTCTCCTGCATCTAATCTTTTTTGCCATTTATTTACATCGCCAGTATTTGCAGATAAAGTAATATCTCCAGTTGAGCTACTTAAACAAATTTCGGAATTATCAGCAGTTAAAGTTCCTGCAACAGTATTTTCCGTAACAACTACTTCAAGTTCTTCTGAGTATGCAGGGTCGCAAGTTCCTTGTGTAACTATTACACGATATTTTGTAGAAATAGTTAAAACTTCGGTAGTATAATTTGTGTTTGTATTTGCAATTGTAGTCCAATCTCCTGTGTATGGCGATTCTAAATATTGCCATTCTTGAATATCTCCAGCATGATTAGTAAGAGTTAAATCGGTAGTTGAGCCTGTGCAAAGTTCTGTTGTTCCAGTAATATTTCCACCAGAAATTTCATCACCTACTTCAATTGTTAGTTCAATAAATCTTGAGTCGCAAGGAAAAGCACGAACACTTACTCTATAATGAGTTTCTTCTGTAATTGTGGCAGTTGTGAATGTAGCGTTTCCATTGTTACTTAAATCTGTCCAGTCTGTAAATGGTGTAGTTGATTTTTCCCAAGCATATATATAAAAAGTAGGAGCACTGAAAGGAGTTATTTCCAAGTCGGCAGTGTTACCAGCACAAACTAAAGCAGGTCCTGTAAGTTCGGCATCGTTGTTTGCAAGTTTAAGCCATGCAATATCTGAATAAACAACAGCACAAGCGTCTCCATTTTGAACTTTTGCTCTGTAATCGTATTTTCCGTGAAAATCCGGATAATATTGATATGGATAACCAGCTGCTCCTTCAATATCTGACCAGTCGTTTTCTCCTTCGTCTGAAATTTGCCATGCGAGAACTTCGCCAATCGGTTCATGATTGTAGCTAAAATCTAATGTTACACCATTGCCGTCTTCTAAGCAAGCCGTAGAATTTTCCGCTTCTCCACCATCAGACGGAGTGGCTACGAAAACAGTTGTATATCCAGAGTAATATTCAGTTCCCATATTTTCTACAACAGCTCTGTAGTCCCAAGTTCCAAGTGTAGAAGCAGTCTCTTGATAGGTCGCTTCTGTATTTGAAATATCTGTCCAACTTCCTTCATCAACTCTTTTTTGCCATCTTACAATTGTTCCTACATATCCTTGCAGTGTAAGTTCCGGAGTTTGACTTACTCCGCAAATATCTGCTCCACCAACAACAGTTCCGGCAAGATTCTCGAGTATTTCTACATTATCAATTGTAACTCCAAAACCAGAGTTTGTTATTGCTTCAAAACCAAGCCAATAGGTATCGGAAGTATTTGGTAATAGATATGAAAAAGTAGTCCAACTGTTATAAGCATCTTCAAGGTGGTCTAATTCTGTCCATTCGCCACCGAGAGTATTTTTATAATAAATTTTTAATTCATCGGTATAAGAGCCACGGTCTCCGTTGTATAATTGAAAAGTTAGCACAGAAGCGTCATTGTCGGTAAGATTAAACATTGGAGTTATTAACATAGTTTCCATTCCAAGAAAAGCCTCCTGTAATTTTACAGTTGCACAATAACTTCCTTCGTAAGCAGAGCTTGGTTCTGGTGCTCCGAGTTCATCACCAAGTCCACCATCGTAAAAATGGAAAGGAAATTCCATATCTTCCGGGTCATAATTATTGTAATGTTCTGTCCAAGTGTTTGACCATGCAGTTGGTCTGTTTCCTTCATTTTCAAAATCTTGTGTGTATGGCGTAAGCATTCCGTCGGGAGCTGCTGGTGCAATGTTTGTTGTTTCGGATTCGTCTGAACTGTAAATTGCTGTAACATAATAATCGTAAGCAGTGTTTTGTGTTACAGAATTATCGGTATAAGTTGTGTTTGCAGTAGTTCCTATTTCTGCTCCGTTTCTGTAAATTTTATAGTTTGAAAAACCAGCTTGCGAAACTTCTGTCCAACTTAAATCAACACTATTCGTGTTTGATGTTGCAGTAAGGTCGGTTGGTGTTTCAAAATATTCGTAAACTTTTACATCGTCGAGAGTTACCCATGCCGTAGTAACATTTGCTACCCACGAGATATAAAAATCTCCCGTTAAATCTTCGTCTGGAATAACAAACGTAAATTTTGTCCAGTCTGGTGCTGCTGTCCATTCTTGCATTAGTGGTTGCCACGCTCCGCCTGCCGATGTTTTGTAGTAAACATCAAAATCACTCATAAAAATTGAACTTTGTCCAGATGATGCGTAAAATTCAAATGCTACATGGTCGTAGCTTGATAAGTCCATGCTTGGCGTTGTAATACGGCAAGTAGATTCTGTTGCAGAAGTGGACTTAAATCCTTTTAAATTGTAATCTCCAGAATGCGGATATGCTGGAAAATCATTTGTTCCACCTATGTGCCCTGGTTCCCAGTGAGCTTCGTAGCTTCCTGTTTCCCATGCTTCTGTCCAGCCTGCGGGAATACTTCCTGTGTTAAAACCTTCTTCGAGAATAATGTCTTGTGCATTTATAGTAAATGCAAATAATAATCCTGTAATAATTAAAAAAGATAACTTTTTCATAATTTTAAAAAATAATTGGTTAGTAAATATAAATTTATTTTACAAAATAATAAAAAAAAAATGACAGTTGTTTTAAATAAAAGGGGACAAAAAGGGGCTAAGTGTTTTTTTGGGGGGGCAAAAAGGGGGGTATAAAGTATTAATTGCTTAATTTTCTTGATTTTAGGTTTTTATTGATTTTTTGTAGTATCAAAAAAGAATGCTCCTACTATTAATATTTCGGAGCATTCACCCCTTAAATTATGCTTTTTAAGTAAAAAATGATTAACTTATGACACTGGTAGTTACAGTTCTCATTGCCAAGTTCGAGAGCGAAGCTGCATCGTAACCGTCTTGCGTATAACGCTCCACTATTCAGGCTGGAATAACAGGAGTTTCTGTTGTATCCGTTTGGTTGTTGTCATTGAATTATTAATTTTTCTGTAAAAGTTTGATTTTCTGTTTGTATTGTTAATAAATAAATTCCTTTTTGCAAGGAGACATGCCCCGTTGTCAAATCAATTTTTAAATTTTTGAAGTTTTGAATTTTTGAAGAGTAAATTATTTTACCAGTTATGTCGGTAATTTCTAAACCCACAAGGTTTAAAAAACCTTGTGGGTTTTCTATTGTAAAAGTTCCGGTTGAAGGGTTTGGATAAATATTTATTTTGTTAGTTGTATTTTGAATAATTTTTTGAGGTGCATTAAGGTCTTCTATTTCAATCCACCACGCATCGGAGAATCCTGCACCCTCGCTTGTGGTTCGTCCGGCAAGTAAGTATCTGTTGTTTTCGAGATATCTAATATAATTTATATGTTCGCTACCATCTCCACCAATAGTTGAGTCTGCAATTATTTCGTGTTGTTGATTTATTTTTAATATTCTTAAATCGGTGCTTGGATAAGGTGGCACTTTTACATAATTGCTTGTATATGTTAGCAATATACAGTTGTCTGGTGTTTCAATTGCAGTAACAGGCTCGTTGCAATCTGTTGTGTCTTGATATGTTTGTTCCCAAATAATTTCTCCGTTAGTTTCTTCTATTTCAATTATTTTAATATCAAATTTATTAGTTTCTGCATTTAAGTATGAACCGGAAATTAAAAAATTACTGTTTTGAAGTGGTAATAAACTGTATGCTCTGTCTTTTACTTCTGTTCCGTAAGTGTTTTCCCATATTTTGTTGCCTGTTTGGTCTGTTTTTACAACATAAAAATCGTATTCTCCGTTTCCGAAATCACTATTTGTATATCCAGAAGCTATGTATCCGTTATCAGAAGTTTGAAAAACATTTTCAAATAATTCGTAATTTTCTTCTCCATATACAATATTCCATTCTTCGTTTCCATCTTCATCAATTTTAAATAACCAAGCATCAAGCCATTCTGCACCAAAATTTTTAGTAGTTCCGGATATAATAAAACCTCCATCGTTTGTTTGCTTAATATTTTTGAAAACATCAGCACTATATGTTCCGTCTCCATATTTTTTTAGCCAGATTTGATTTCCGTCTTCATCAATTTTAATAACAACTGCTTCCCAACCTTCGTGGCTTCCGTTATTGTATTTATATTGTTCCCCAACAATTATGTAATTATTATCGTTGGTAGGAATAATATCATAGGCAATTTCTGAGGAATCGGCATGTCCAATAGGTTTTTCCCATACGAGAGCACCTGTTTGGTCTGTTTTTACTATCCAGAAATCTGGTTGCGAAACAGTATTATGATAGCCTTTTGAGCCTACTGCAATAAATCCATTGTCGTTACTTGGGACGAAAGCAAATATTTCATCGTATTTTTCTGCACCATACCATACTTGACTGTTTATTTGAAAGTCGTTTTGTGCATTAATTGTATTTGTTAATAAAAATACTGTAATGAATAATAAAAATAAATTTTTCATGAGATTTTTAATTTAAAAATTAGTTGCTTAACCTTGATTTGTTTGATTTTAGGATTCTCTTGATAAAAGAACAGCGAAGCTGTTTAAAAATCATGTAAATCTTTTAATCAAGTAAATTTTGGTTTAGACTATTGAATTATTAATTTTTGTGTATAAATTTGATTTTCTGTTTTAATATTGATAAAATAAATTCCTCTTTGCAAGGGGGCATTTTCCGATGTAAGGTCTATATGCAAGGGGGCATGCCCCCTTGTCATGTAAATTGTTTTTCCTGTTATGTCGGTTATAACTAAACCCACAAGGTTTTTAAAACCTTGTGGGTTTTTGATATAAAAAGTTCCATTTGATGGGTTTGGATATATTAAAATTTTATTTTCAATGGAACTTATTGAAACATTATCTATAAAATCTACAATTAAGTTTGTTTGTGAATAATTAGTAACATCTTGTGCGTTTCCACCAGTAAATGCTTCGTTTGTAAAAGTTATTTCCATGTTCTCAATATCATCAATGTTTTGATGATTTGTAGCATTTCCAACCAAAGTAATTGTAGCTGTATTATTGCTTGTTGCATTAACTTCAATACCAAGACCTTCTGGGAGGTTATTTGAAGTATAATTTGTTATTTCACCATTTGAAGTTGTAAAAGTTTCGTTTGTAAGTGTTAAATTAATTGTTGTTTCAAAAGAGCCATCATTTGTTTGAGTTTCAACAAAAGTATTATTATTCCAGTTTAAAATTTTAGTTTCTTTTGCATAAATGTATGCAGCTCCGCTACCATCTCCATTTTCATTGTCTTTGTATGCACTAATAATAATGTCAGTGCCGTCAAAAGCAACCGACATTCCAAATTTAAAACCGTCTCCTTCGTCTGAGGGGATAATTTCTTGTATTTCGTTCCAATTATCTGGTGTTCCGTTGTTTTGGTATATATAAGTTGAACCCGAATTTATGTTATTATTTACAGTAGAAAAAGCACCAACAATAGCATAATTATCCGTAATACAAACAGATGAGCCTACTCCATTGTATTCTGCAATATCGTTAGGAATAATTTTATAAGCCATTCCCCAGTTGTTATCTCCTCCAAAATTTTTGTTATAAATATAAGCTGCTCCTGCATTTGGTCCGTTCTCATTATTTCCAAAAGCCCCAATAATAAGGTTTTCTCCATTAATATCACATCTGAAAGCGAAAAGGTCTTGTGGAGCAGCATCAGGTTGTATTATTTCTTTAATTTCTCCCCAGTTATTGTCTCCACCTTCGTGCCGGTAGTAAAGATATGCAGAGCCAACCATTATTTCTCCACCAATGGCAGTAAAAGGACTTGAAACAACTGCATAATTTCCGGAAATAGTAACGTCGTATCCAAAATTAAGAATTTCATCAATATTAGAAGGATACAATTTTTTTATTTGTTGCCAGCTATCTGGTTCTTCTGTTGTTTTTTCGAAAATATATGCAGTTCCTTTTGGGTCTCCATTAAATATTTCGGCATCCGCACTCACAATTATTAGGTTTCCATTTATTTCAATAGAAAAACCAAAATTAGCTTCTGGTGTTGCATCGTCTGCTGATATTTTTGCAACTTGTCCCCAGTTGTCTGTTCCTCCTTCGTTTTTATAAAAAATATAAACTACACCTTGCTCGTTTTCTGTTATTTCGTCTTTGTGTGCACCTACTGCAATAAAATCTCCATCAATAGAAACTGCCCAACCAAATTCATCGTTGGCAGTTATGCCATCTACAGAGAGTTCTTTAATAAGTCCCCAGTTATTAATTCCTCCTTCGTTTTTTTTATAAACGTGGACTACAGGATTATTTTTTGAATAACCTCCACTGCCTACAACAGCATAATTATTTGATATTGCTACTTCATAACCATATTGGTCTCCTGCACTTCCGTTTATGTCTGTTAATTTTTTCTTCTCCATAAAATCTTGCGAAAAAATTAATGTTGTGCTTACAATAAATAGTAATGTAATAAAAATTGTTTTCATAAATTAAAAATTTATTCTCTGGTTGTCAAATCACCACGTTACTAAGTCCTTACGGGACGTTAGTAAGTGGTGAGTGAAAAAATTATTGACCTGTGCAATCAAAAAATAAATTGTAATTTTGAAGAGGAATATTCAATATTCAATACATTTTTACGATAGTAAAAACTTCAATATTCAATAAAAAAAACTTTGAATATATTGTTTTTTTACTTGAATATTCATTATTGAATGTTCAATATTTTCCTTTTTTTTCACAACAAGAATTTTGATTGCACAGGTGGAAATTATTGAATAATTATTTTTTCGGTAAAAATTTCTGTTTCTGTTTTTATATTGATAAAATAAATTCCTCTTTGCAAGGGGGCATTTTCCGATGTAAGGTCGATATGCAAGGGGGCATGCCCCCTTGTCATGTAAATTGTTTTTCCTGTTATGTCGGTTATAACTAAACCCACAAGGTTTTTAAAACCTTGTGGGTTTTCTATTGTAAAAATTCCGTTTGATGGGTTTGGGTATATTTTAAAATATTCGTCTTTGTTTTTTTGAATATTTTGAGGTTCTTCATCGTATAACCAAACTCTACCGTCTGCACCGCAAGCTATTCCGTGATGTGGAGAAGAGAAAGCAATAGAATACATTTTTTGAGAATTAGCTTGGTACGAAAGCTCCCAGTTTTGTCCACCATCAATTGTTTTGTAAATGTAACTATTTGGTGAATATGGGTCGTTATCATCGTAGCACATTAAAAATCCATTATTTTGGTCGATAAATTTTATATCCATAATATCTGTTCCCGATTTTATTACTTCGTTTGTCCAGGTTTCACCTGCGTTGTCTGTATAATATAGCTTTCCTTGCACTCCACCGGCAAACCATTTATTTTCATCAATACAAGCAACTGACATTAATTTATCCGATATTTCTTCGGTTACCCAGTTTTCTCCACCGTCTGTTGTAATAAAAAACATTCCTTTTTCTGTAACTGTATTTCTGCCTGCTGCAAATATTAGATTTTCGTTTACCGCCTGCACTTCCCATATATCGTGTGGCACACCAGTAGTTTGTGTTGTCCAATTTTCGCCTGCATCAGTTGTTTTCATTATCATACCTTGAAATCCAACAATCCAACCAGTATTTTCATCTATAAAATCAAGCGATTGAATAAAAGTTGTTCCTGCAACTTCGGTAAAGTTCCATGTTTGTCCGCCGTTGTCGGTTGTCATAAATACAGCATAACCACAAGCTCTTCCATTATTTGCATCAAGCATATCAATATCATAAAAACGATATTCTTCTCCGGTGTTGTGGTTTGTCCAATTATTGCCTGCGTCTTCGGATATTAAAAAAGTTCCGTTGGCATCGCTACTTCCAATTACAGCATTTGTTTCGTCTGCAAAATCTGTTACCCAAAGTCTGTCGCTTGTTCCGGAACTTACGGAACTCCATTGTGCAAAAGTTGAAATTGTGAAACACAATATTAGAATAATAATAGTTGTTATCTTTTTCATGATTAATGTTTTATTATAAGTTTATTGGTATAAATATTTTCACCTTGAGTTAAATTATAGAAATAAATTCCATTGGAAATGTTTTGAGTATTATACTGAAAAGCATTTCTTCCTTGTGTTGCATTTCTGTTAATTTTATCAATTTGTTTTCCGTTTATGTCGTAAATAATTATTTGAACTTCGGAATTTTCTTTAAGCGAGAAACAGAATGTAGTATATGAATTAGCTGGATTTGGGAAATTATTTATTCTGAAATTGTCTTTTTCTGGTTGGTTTATATTACTCGGAATTTCGCCTGCATAAACTCTGACGATTCTGAAACTTGCATTATTTGACGGATACCACTGTCTTGTCCAGCCAGAACGCCAATGACATTTAATTACTTCTGCGTCAGCTTCAAAAGTGTTTCCTTTTATAGCTATTCTGTGTTCGTCTCCGTCGTTTTCTGGTCCGGTTGGATTTGTTTCCGGCTCTGTAGAATAAGAAAAGATATAATTATTAGTTATTTCTGTCAGGTTTCCTGCCATATCCATAAGTCCAAGATTTGAAGCCCCAAGTGGATATTCGTTTACTGGAGTTGATTCTTCTATTCCACTTTCCACAAAATTGCAATAATCAGATGTAGCTACTTCGTTTCCCCAAGGATAATCCCTTTCGTCGTTGTAAGTTGCGGCGTATTCCCATTCGTGTTCTGTTGGAATTCTGTAACCGTCTTCTCCATAAAAAGTTCGTTCCCAGGGGGCTGTTGTTTGGTTGTATAGTTCTGTAAGTTCGTTTTGTAGGCTTTGCATATTGCAATAAAATGCTGCACCATACCAACTTACATAATATACTGGATAGTCTTCTAATCCGTCCAGAACTTTAAATTCTCCGTCTGCAAATTCAATTTGACAAGTAACTTCAAAATCTCCGTCTAAGTCGAGTATTTCAAACTGCACTCCTTCGGCGTTTGTTACAGTTGTATGCGAAGTTTCGTAATCTCCTGCAAGTAATCCTTCTACGTGTGCGTAGTTGAGCATTTCTGCATACATTGCGTTTGTTATCATGTATTTGCTCATGTCGTAATTATAAGTTAGTGTAACTTCAAATACATTTGACGTTGCACCTTCTTTTCCCATCATAAAAATTCCTGCTTCGCCATCGTAGTCGAGTGGAATATTTATCATTTCGTTTTCTACTCCTTTTGTTGTTTTTTCTTGCTTAATGTTATTGCCTGTAACATTATTACTTGCTTCAATTGTTCTTTGAAGAATTTCACTTTCCCATACTGTTTTTGTTTTATTTTTTGAAACTCTTGTTTGTTGTAATTGTGCAAAAGTAAAAAAAGGCACAAGACAGATTAATAATAAGGTGTTAATTTTTTTCATGGTTTAATTTCTTTAATGTGAAATAATCATTTTATTAGAAATAATAGAATTTTTGTTTTTAAAAGTATAGAAATAAATTCCGTTGTTTAAGTTTTCCGTATTATATAAAAATACATTTTTACCATTTTTTGTTTCAATATTAATTTGGTCAACAACTTGTCCGTTAATGTTCTGTATAATAATAGTTCCATTTGATTCATTATTAACATAAAAAATAAAAGTAGTAGAAGTATTAGCCGGATTAGGATAATTATTTATCGTATTTAATTTATTATCAATATTATTAATTGTTTGTGGAGTTCCAGAGTATGTTCTTAACATTCTAAATCCTTTGTTATTAAATCCAAATGATTGATGCACACCTTCAATTTCAGCATATTGCTTATATATTCCTTGCCAATATAATTTGAGTCCACCTTCTGTATGTTCATAACTTGCACCTTTTGATGCCATCCATGTATCTTCAACTGTTTCTGGACCGGTTGGATTAATTTGTGGTTCGGTGTAGCTTACATCGTAGTTGTTAGTCATTTCTCCACAGTTTCCTGTCATGTCCCAAAGACCAAGTTCTGATACGCCAAGTGGATATTCGTTTACTGGTGTTATGTGTCCAACATTATTATCAAAATTAGCATGATTTATACTTGGTATTTCATCTCCCCAAGGATACAATCTTTCGTCGTTGTATGATGCCGCATACTCCCATTCTTCTTTTGTTGCAAGTCTGTAGCCATCTGCTTCATAAAAAGTTCTACCCCAGGGGTTTGTGTTTAGGTCGTAAAGTTCTGTTAGTCCGTCGTTTTGGCTTTGCATATTGCAAAAGAATGCTGCTCCCATCCAAGTTACATAAGTTACAGGATGGTCTTCGTAGTTGGTTTCTACAACAAATTCAGTTTCGTTCCATTGAATACGACATGGGATTTCTTCCAAGTATCCGTCTAAATCTATCATTTCATAGGGTTGTCCGTCTGTATTTTTAACAACATAGGCTTCTTTTTCTGCGTCCCACTCTACCAATACCAAATTTTCAGCATAGGCTTCGTTCAGCATTTGTGTGTATTGACTATTTGTTATCATATATTTGCTTATATCAAAATTATAAGTAAGTGTAACTTGATATTCGCTACTGCTGTTGTATCCCATTGTAAAAATTCCTGCTTCGCCATCGTAGTCTAGCGGAATGTTTATCATTTCGTTGGTTACTTCTTTATTGGTTTTAGAAACAGTTGTTTGTTGTAATTGTGCAAAAATTAAAAATGGAACTGCACATAAATAAATTAGTGTAATAATTTTTTTCATTTGTATTGTTTTTTTAATTTATAACAAGATGCTCTTACTTGAAAATTTCGGAGCACCTTATTTCCCCTAAATTTAATTTTTATTGAATTATTATTTTTTCAGTATAAATATTATTTTCTGTTTGAATTTTAATAAAATAAATACCCTTTTTATTAATTACGAATTGAGAATTAGGAATTACGAATTTTGATTTGTATATCGTTTTTCCAGTAATATCGGTTATAACTAAACCCACAAGGTTTTCAAAACCTTGTGGGTTTTTGATATAAAAAGTTCCGTTTGATGGGTTTGGATAAATAGAAATAGTATTTTCAATTTCAGAAATATTTGTTGGAGTCAAATCAATATTTACTGTTTCATTTTCGTCAACAATAACAAAATTATTAATAGTTTGGTATCCTGCGAGTTCAACTGTGTATGATATTCCCGGGTCTGGTGTTTCGGTTACATCATTAAAAATTGTAGTTCCACCAGTTGCTGTTTGGGTTCCGTATCCTGTTAAAGTTATTTCTGGTTCTAATTCTCCTGTTACATTGAATGTTACTGAGTATGCGTCTTGTTGTGTTGGTGGAATATATTCTCCAGTTCGTTGCAAGTTGTATTGCGAAGTAGTAAGTGGCAATAAATTTGCGGCAGGAACGGGAACATTAAGTTTCCAAAGATGTGGATATGTATTATAATCATCATCACCACAAGCCCCCATAAAGTCAAGATTTCCATCGTTGTCTGCATCAAAAATTGTAGGTGATTTATAGAAAGATGAGCCTCCTGTTACATCAAGTGGCCAATCATCGGTTTGAGTTCCATCGTGATTATAAGCATGATATTTTCCAGCTGTTCCACCATAAGTATAATTATCGTCGGAGATTATTTCTAATTGTTGGTCGTTGTCAATATCGGCAATTAATAATTGTGTGTTTATTGCCCAAGTAGTTACTATTGGAAAACCATCAAGTGCATTAGCGTCTTTGTCCCAGCCGTATATGTAATAATTATCAGCACCGAGTATTTGGTCTCCACAAAACACATCTAATGTTCCATCTTGATTTATATCTGCAATTGATACGTGTGCATACATACTCCAAGTTGTGCTTTGTGGCCAGCCCGGATATGTATTTCCAGTGTTGTCTAACACATAAACTTTTGGGTCGTAACAAGTTGCAAAAGAAATTTCTTTTTCTGGTGTGTCATCAATATTTGCTATTACTGGAGAGGAGTAAGAAAGGCTCATTCCTTCAGGTAGTTCAAAATGAAATATTTCTGTTCCATCGTGTTCAAAAGCTTTTACACCTTCGTAATAAGCAACAACTACTTCAGGTTGTCCATCATTGTCTATATCTGCTACTGAAATTGAACCAGTAGGAATGTGTGGAGTTGTAATAGATGCTCCCCAACCATCTACAATAGTTCCGTCTTCGTTGTAAATATATATTTCGCCAGTTGGATATGTTCTTTTGCTAATAATTATTTCCATTTTATCATCACCATCTATATCGTATAAAGTTGGTGCACCACCGTTGAAACCATGATTTATTGGAAAATTATCAATCACAACACCATTAAGGTCAAAAGCATATATCCAACCGCTTGAGCTATATCTTGTAGCAACAATAATTTCTGGAACTCCGTCTCCAGTAATATCTCCTACGGCAAGTGATTTTTCTATATAATTGGTCATTGTTATGGTTGGCCAGCCATCTACTATTGAGCCGTCTGTGTTGAAAGCATGTAATTGTTGAAAACCTGTATAAATCATTTCGAGTTCAGGGTCATCGTCTAAGTTTAAATAAACTGCATTTTTGTCAGACGTTCCGTCGAAAAAAACAGGAAATCCACTAAATAGCTCTGATTGAACTTTGTAAGGCGGATTGTTTCTTTGCGAACTAATATCTTCTCCTGCAAGCATCTTGTTATAAGCTTCTTCTGTCATCTGCACATAACCCATTTCGTCTGGCATTATATTTAAACCTTTTTGAGTTATCTCACTTTCATGCACCTTTACTGTTTGAGCAAAGCTTGTAAATACAATACTTAATGCTATAAGTATAATTGATGTTTTTTTCATAAATTTGATTTTTTATTGAATTATTAATTTTTCGGTAAAAATTTGATTTTCTGTTTGAATTTTAATAAAATAAATTCCCTTTTTGTTAATTACGAGTTGAGAATTAGGAATTACGGATTTTGATTTGTGTATTGTTCTTCCAGTAATATCGGTTATAACTAAACCCACAAGGTTTTTAAAACCTTGTGGGTTTTTGATATAAAAAGTTCCATTTGAAGGGTTTGGATAAATTGTAATACTTTTGTTATTTGTTTCATTTACAGAAACTTGCTCTCCAGTGAAAAAGTTGTGTAGTATTCCGGGTGTTGCAGCGTATTGATATTTTGCTACTACTCTCCATTGATAATTTTGGTCTTCCTGTAAATCTTCTGTTAGGTCATAATTTGTAATGTTATAATCTGTTTCAATTAGTTCTAATTCGTTTATCTTCCCAAAATATAAATCGTAAACCACCTCGTCTCCTGCATTTTGCCATTCTAATGTTGTTCCGGTTGTAGCAACATTTTCTTGGTCTTCTGTGGGGAATATTATTTCGGGTTCGTAAGGTTTTTGATATTCTCCAAGTACATAATGAATTTCTTCGTTTTCGCTGGGATAAGAATTATCATAATATACAATATTTACATTATTTTGAGCATCGCAAATAGCTTCCGGGTACCATGGACTATTTACTGGAATATCTTGATTTACAGTAGAAAATTCATCATTATATGGCTGATACATATAATGTTTTATTGTTGCATCATTATCATTAAAAAGTATGTGTAACAGTCCATAGTTATCAATTGTCATACGTGGAATTACACAACAAGTATATCCTGGGTCTATAATTGCGATGTTTTCCCATTCAGTTTCATCTATATCGTATTGCCATAGTTCTACATTATTTATGTAACTTACGACTACATATATTTTATTATTGAAATATTTTACATCGTATTGTGCAACATTATCTACTTCACCGGCAAAATCAGGAGTTTCATTTGTTTCAGACCAAGTATTTTGTTGGATATCATAAAATTTGAATTTTAGTTTTCTAACATCGCTTTGGTTTCTTTCTAAAAAGAATACTGCATATTGCAGGTTATCAATATTTACAGATTTAGGATACTTTGCCGTCCTATTGTCGTCCGGTTTTGAAATAATTTGTGGTTCTTCCCATTCTTCGCCATCGAATTTCATTTTATATACTTCGTAAGTTCCTGTTCTTTCGTCGCTTCCCCATATAGCAATAGGGTTATTATTGTTGTCGAAAATTATTGTTTTGATGGCTCCTGTATATAGGTTGCCTCCAGGAGCAATTACTTTGGGCGAACTCCACGAAGTTCCATCGAAAAAAGTATATTCTAATTCGTCGTTGAAATTTTCATAAGCCCATCTTCCGTGCAATACGTGAATATTGTTATTTGGGTCAATTGTAATGTAAGGTGTATGGCAATTTCTTTCTTCGTTATTTAATGTTATTGGCTCTGTCCAATCGCCGTCTTGTGGTTTTGTTATATATTTCACAAACATGTCCCCTCCACCATCTTGCCATACTACATGCAAATTATTATTGGCATCTATTACTATTTTTTGATATATGGATTCTAATCCATCGTCTGGACTTACAACTTCAAAATTTGCGTCCCATACAATTTGTGCAGATACTATTTGAGAGATAAATACTGCAATAAATAATAAGTTTAATTTTTTCATAATAATAATATCTAAAAATTGTTTACTTGAATTTTAAATTTATTTGATTTTTTTAGTAAAAAGAATGCTCCTACTATAATATTTCGGAGCATTCACCCCTTAAATTATACTTTTGTAAATTGTTTAGACCTTGATTTACTTGATTTTAGAATTTACTTGATTTTTTTGAACAGTTACGCTGTGTTCTTTAATCATGTTAATCTTTTAATCAAGCAAAATCATGGTTTAGACTATTGAATAATTAATTTTTCAACAAATATTTCACCATCTGTTTCTATTTCAATAAAATATACACCTTTTGCTTTATCAGAAAGGTCAATTTTTGAAGTTTTGAAGTTTTGAAGTTTTGAATGATAAATTATTTTTCCTGTTACATCTGTTATTTCAATTTTTGAAGTTTTGAAGTTTTGATGTTTTGAAATATCAATAACAAATATTCCGGTTGTTGGGTTTGGATATATCATAATATCGTTATTTTCTGTATTTTCAACTCCAAGTGTTCCTCTAACATCAATATAAAAATAGTCCGAGACTTGTGCAAAAGAATTATCGGTAGCAATTAATTCAATAGGATAAATTCCTATATCGTCTTGTGTTGGTGTTGCAGTGAACATTCTATTTGCAGGATTAAATTGTAACCAATCAGGTAAAACATCAACAAATTGTTGGTTTGACGAATAAGTTAAAATATCATTAATATCTTCGTCGTAAAAAGTATTTATAAGAACTTGATAAGTAAATTCTTCGTCTGCATCTATTGTTATATCCGATATTGGATTTACAAGTATTGGTGCATCATTGGTATTAATAACCTGAATATCAAACACACATACTGATGTTCCGTTATAAGTATCTGTTGCTGTTAGACGAATTTTATAAGTTCCAACATCTGTGTTTGCTGGCGTTCCTGTAAAGATGCGATTTTCTGCATTAAAACTTAACCATTCTGGAAATTCGCAAGCGTTTTGCATCGAAGCCGTATAAGTAAGTTCGTCTCCTTCAATATCTGTAAATAAATTATCTGCAAAAGTAAATTCAAAATCACTATCTTCGTAAGCCGATTGAGTTTCTATTTGTTGGTTTATAACCGGCAAATTATTTGGCACAAAACGAAGTATAAAACGGTTTTGATTATCAGTTTGTTCGGAATTGAAAGTATAAGTTTGAGTTTCGTTCAAGTTAATAGTTATATTTTCTTGCATATCTTCAAAATAAATATACTGATTTTCAAAATTATTTTCAGTAAAATTAATTGAGTATTCTCCGACCACACCTGCTCGCAGTCCAATTGGGACTACGGTTTCTTCGTTTATTTGCGAAAGAGTATTAATTGCATAACTTTCGTCTTTTTCGGTATTTAGCGAATAAATTTGTGGCATTCCGGCATTCCATGAGTAGCGTTTTAAAGCGTCGTAGTCTCCGTCTATTGTGTCTGTTGCTGCCATTATTGTTCTAAAAACTGTTTCGTCGGTGTTTGCTCCGTTGTTTACAGATATACGAAGTAAATTAGGGATAACGTTTTCGTTTCCACCTTTCCAAAATGCTTGTGTATTATGCACTCTTGCACTAATTGGAATTTCAATATTTCCTCCTCCTACATTGTCTGTTTTCA
>JAOZQN010000562.1 GCA_029932195.1 Bacteroidales bacterium
TGCCGTTTTTGTAATGTGTTCACAACCAGCTAATTACAACTCCGAAACTTCAGTACTTTTATTTTCATCAGGACTAATATTCTCAATTAATTTCAAAATATTATCTAATTTGATATAAATATTATATCCTAAATCTGTTCTTGGTTCATATAAACGTTTTCTATCATTTAATTTTAATAAATTAATTGTTCTTTGACCAATTTCACTATCATTTTTTGGAAAAAATCTAAAATCTTGCAAATAAATATGTTCTTTTGGATTTTGAATAGTTGGTTTTATAATGGCTTCTTTTTTAGTATTATAACTTCCTTTATTTCCATTACAATCCTTACACGAGGGTAATAAATTCTCCCAAACTACAACCATTGCTGGAAATATTTTTTTAGGATAAAAATGTTCAACTTCCATGTGCCTACCAACAAATTCCACTTCACAGTAACAGCATTTGTTATTAGACATTTTTTTTAATTGTTCTTTTATATATTTTTTATTCCAAACATTTTTTCCTGTATTTTCAAAATCTTTCGTAAATTGTTTTTGTTTTATATCTGTAAGCTGTTTTGGTTTTTCTATTTGTTCTAATTTTATCATTATCTTGTTGTTAATGAAGTCATTTGAATTTTTAATAATTTACGCTGATGAGTCATTGGTGGCAAAATTTTATCTAATTCATTATAAGCACTTATTGCCTGTTCTTTATCGTTGTTATCTAATGCGTTATCAAATTGTTTTATAAATTTTAGATAGTCTTCCGATTTTGTTTTTTCACCAAGTTCCATAAGTTCGCTTAAAATTTCCTCAACAGACCAGCCTTTAAAAGTAGAAAACTCTGAATGTTTTACATTTATATGGTCTCCATTTTTTTGCAAAACAATAACATTTATTTTATCTGCCGATTGAATAACAAGCGGACTGTGAGTTGTTGCAATAAACTGAGTATTAGGAAAAAGACCTCCAACAAATTTAATAATTTTTCGTTGCCATTCGGGGTGAAGGTGTAAATCTATTTCATCAATCAATACAATTGCTGGTTCTTTTAATGGATTTTCACTATCAGGATACCGCTCAAACATTTTTTTCATTAAATCAATTATCCATGCGATTGTAGTTTGATAACCATAGCCAAGTTCTCTAAATCTTACCCAACCAAAATCTGTTTGAAATAAAACATAATTCTTAAAATCTCCCGTAGTTTGAAACTTAAAATCCTTAATATCAGGTAGTATTTCTGATGTTAAAATTTCTTTTATTTTATACAAGACATCAATCGCTTTTTTATTTCTAATTTTTGCTTGTTCCAATTCATTTAACCACTCTTCAAAATTTATTAGAGTTCGATTATCATTGAATAATGTAACTGTGTCAAAACTTTTCTTTGTATAATAATTTCTACTGCGATGTTCAAGACCTGGTCTACGACTTATACCATATCCATATATTAATAAATTGTCTGTATTTTTCTCATTTAAGTTATAAAAATTGTAATTAATCTTTTCTAATTCAGGGAATAAAGATGCTTGAGATAAAAAAAGTTTATTTTCTAATGCCTTTGCCAAAGCCCTCAAAATAGTAGTTTTTCCTGTATTATTATTTCCAAGAATAACAGTCCATTGTGTGTGTTTATCTTTATCTTCTGAAAAATTAAAAGTATGTTTGCCTTTAAAACAATTTAAGTTTTCAATTGTTAAAGATTTAAAATATATTGCGTTATTATTTTCAGTTTCTTTTTTCATAAGTATAATTTTTTAGAACTAATTTTTCAGGCGAGAGCCAATCGTAAATCGTAAATCGTAAATCAAAAATTATTCCACCGTAACTGATTTTGCGAGATTTCGTGGTTGGTCGACGTTGCACCCTCGCATTACTGCTATGTGATACGACAATAATTGCAAAGGCACAACTGTTAATAATGAAGCCACACCTTCGTCTGATTTTGGAACTTCCAGAACATGATCTGCTAAATCTCTAATGACTGTATCTCCTTCAGTAACAATAGCTATAACAATTCCTTTGCGAGCTTTTATTTCTTGGATATTACTAACAATTTTATCGTAAGAATGGTCTTTTGTTGCAATAACAACTACTGGCATTTTTTCGTCAATTAGAGCAATAGGACCGTGTTTCATTTCGGCAGCAGGGTAGCCTTCTGCATGAATATACGAAATTTCTTTTAATTTTAAAGCTCCTTCAAGTGCTACGGGGAAGAAAAATCCTCTGCCAAGATATAGAAAATTAGTAGCATCTTTATATAAGTCTGCAATTTTTTTAAACTCATTATCAAGAGTTAGAATTTTTGAAATTCGTTCGGGAGTTCGTGCAAGTTCTGCAATTAAGTTCTGGTATTCTTTTTTTGATAATGTATTTCGTTCTTTCCCAAGCAATAAAGCTATCATTGTGAGGACTGTAACTTGTGCCGTAAATGCCTTTGTAGAAGCCACTCCAATTTCGGGACCTGCATGAGTATAAACTCCCGCATCGGTTTCTCGTGGAATGCTTGCCCCCACAACATTGCAAATTCCAATAACGGTTGCTCCTCGCTCTTTGGCAATATTTATAGCCGCCAGAGTATCAGCAGTTTCACCACTCTGACTTATAGCAATAACAATATCATCTTTATTTATAATTGGATTTCTATATCTAAATTCCGAGCCGTATTCCACCTCTACAGGAATGCGTGCATATTCTTCCAAAAGATATTCCCCAACAAGTCCTGCGTGCCAAGATGTCCCGCAACCAATAATTATAATACGTTTAGCATTAATTAATTGTGGCATAACTTCGCTAAGTCCTCCAAGTTTTATATCCGAATTATCTGCAGAAATTCGCCCTCTAAAAGTATCTTTTATTGACTCTGGTTGTTCAAAAATTTCTTTAAGCATAAAATGTTCAAAACCATTTTTTTCAATAGAACCAATATCAAGGTCTAATTGTTGAATTTTTGGTTCTAAAATATCATTTTGAATATTTTTTAGTTTTAGCTCACCTTTTTTGATAATTGCAACATTATCGTTGTTCAAATAAATTACACTTTTGGTGTATTCCACAATTGGCGTGGCATCGGAGGCAATATAATATTCGTTTTCGCCAATTCCAATCACCAGCGGACTTGCTTTGCGAGCCGCAATCAGTTGGTCGGGTTCGTCTTTTGCAATAACAACAATTCCGTAAGCTCCTACAACTTTGGACAGTGCATATCTAACAGCCATTTCTGCATTAAGACTTCCTTTGATATAAATATATTCTATCAAATTAGCTAAAACTTCTGTATCAGTTTGAGACTTAAATGTATAGCCTCTTTGTTTCAGCCGTTCTCTTAATCTATCATAATTTTCTATAATTCCGTTGTGAATAACTGTAAAATGCCCATTTTCAGATATATGTGGGTGTGCATTGAGGTCATTTGGCTCTCCGTGAGTTGCCCATCTTGTATGCCCAATTCCAATTGTGCCTTCAATATTTTTTGTTTCAACATGGTTCTCTAATTCAGAGACTTTACCCTTTTTTTTATAAATATTTACACCTTTATTATATATAGCAATTCCTGCCGAATCGTATCCTCTATATTCTAATCTTTTTAATCCACTAATTAAAATTGGAAACGCTTGTTTATCACCAATATATCCTACTATTCCACACATATTTTGAAGTTTTGAAGTTAAAATGAATAATCATAGTCTCATTTTTAAGTAAGTAGATAGACAATTTAAAATGGATAATTGACAATTAGTTTACTCCTGATTATCAAGTGTAAACCAATCGTAAATCGTAAATTTAAAATTGTCAATATAATTAGGTAGCTGTATAAAATCGTCACTTTTTAAAGAGGCTATTTTAGTATTAGGCAAGACCAAAAAATTTTGCATATGCTTATATGGTAATCTTTTTTAACGAAGCATAATGCTAAAATATACCTTTAGGAAGGGACGATTCTATATAGCTAACTAGTGTCTGGACGGAAATAGATAACAATTTATATATCAAATAAATACAAGG
>JAOZQN010000563.1 GCA_029932195.1 Bacteroidales bacterium
CAATTCTAAAATTACAAAAAAGCCTTGAAATTGACACCCGTGAAAAACGCCAAAAAATTATTATACTTTAAAAATGAGAAAAAAACGAAAACTCCAAATATACGAAAACGTAGAAATTATTGACATTGCCGACAAAGGCAAAGGTCTTGCCAAGGTTGGAGACTTGGTAATATTTGTAAATCAGGTAGTTCCAGGAGATATTGTGGACGTTAAAATTGTTAAACGAAAGCGAAACTACAAAGAAGCGGCAGTTATTAAATTTCATAAATATTCCGAAAAAAGATGTGAGCCAAAATGTGAACATTTCGGGCTTTGTGGAGGCTGCAAATGGCAAAATATGCCTTACGAAGAGCAATTAAAATTTAAACAAAAACAGGTTGAAGCTGCTTTACAACGAATTGGTAAAGTGGATATTAGTGGAATAAATCAAATTATTGGTTCGGAAAATACCTATTTTTATCGCAATAAATTGGAATACACTTTTTCTAATCGTAGATGGTTTACAGATATAGAAATTAGACCAGAAGGAGAACGAAATGCCGATGGACTTGGTTTTCATATTCCTGGAATGTTTGATAGAATTGTGGATATAGAAAAATGTTGGCTACAAGCCGAACCTTCAAATGCTATTCGTTTGAGTGTGAGAGAATTTGCTGTAAAAAATGGATACGAATTTTATGATGTGCGAAATCATGTTGGCTTTTTAAGAAATTTAGTTGTTCGCACCAGCACAACAGGAGAATTTATGATAATTTTGCTAGTTGCTCAAGATGATAAGGAAAAAATTGATAACATAATGAATCATATTCTTTCTGAATTTCCAGAAATTACTTCGTTATTTTATATTGTAAATACTAAAAAAAATGATTCTTATTTTGATTTAGAACCAAAATTGTTTCATGGTAAAGATTTTATTATGGAAAAAATGGGTGATTTGCAATTTAAAATTGGTCCAAAATCATTTTATCAAACAAATTCTGAACAGGGACACGTGCTTTACCAAATTACAGAAAAATTTGCCAAACTAACTGGTAACGAAATTGTTTACGACCTTTATACTGGCACAGGAACAATTGCAAATTTTGTGGCAAAAAATGCTAAACAAGTAATTGGTATTGAGTTTATTCCAGAAGCAATTGAAGACGCAAAAGAGAATGCAAAACTCAATAATATTAAAAATACCAAATTCTTTGCAGGTGATATGAAAGATATTTTTACTGATGAATTTATCAATAAAAATGGTAAACCAGACGTAATAATTTTAGATCCACCACGAGCAGGAATACATAAAAATGTGATTGCAGCAATAAGATATGCAAATCCACAAAAAATTGTTTACGTAAGTTGCAATCCTGCCACACAAGCTCGTGATGTTGAATTGCTTAGCGATATTTACGAAGTAAAAGATATTCAGCCAGTGGATATGTTTCCACATACACATCATATTGAAAATGTTTTACTTATGGAGAGAAAATAGAATTATGAGTCCACTCCGAAAAGCAACTTTTCACCAAACTCGGAGTGGATTCAATTCTGCAAAACTTAAAAAACTACTCAAATTAATTGAAGCTGTATAGTAAGTAAGTGCTTAGTTTTAAGTTTAGTTTTTAATTAACTTTCGCCTGATAATAAATATATTGGAAAACCAAAAAGTATTCTTTATATCTTTCTACTTACTTAAATCGTTCAGTATGTTTTTACTTTCTTATTCCAAAAACATAATCTAATTGTCTTATATTCAAAGCATTGTAATATCATACTTTTTAAATCACCACCATTATTTTTATTATTTTCCTATCATTTAAATCTAAAACTATTATGAAAAACCTACTTTTAACAAGCATTAGCCTTATTTTATTTGTTTTTATAGCAAATTCGCAAACAGAAAACAACGCATACACCGAAAATTTTGACAATAATGTTAAAAAATGGTCAATTTTGGACAACGAAAATGCAAGTGCCAAAATAGAAAACGGATTTTATATAATTCGCAATAAAAAAGCCGATTACACCTATCGCTTTTGGCGTAGCGTTCCTTTGAACGAAGAAGAAGATTTTATTTATGAAGCTAAATTAAAGCAAATTACAGGGAAAGAAAACTATGGTTATGGTTTGGTTTGGAATTCACAAAATTGGGAAAATAGCTACAATTTTGAAGTTAGTTCAAATGGATATTATAGAATTTACAAAACAAAAGACGGCACAAAAACTAACTGGAAAGAATGGACAAAATCAGAACACGTTTTTCCACTTGGGAGCTATAATATTTTAAAGATAGAAAAAAAAGATAAAAACTTAAATTTTTATATAAATACAGAAAAAGTTTACACACGTGCCTACGAATATGCACTTGGCGAATACAACGGTTTTTATCTTGGCACAGCAATGATTGTGATGGTAGATTATATGAAAATTACTGAAAATGAGAAGGAAATAAATGTTGAAAATGCGATTGGTGGAACAGAAAAAGTAAATATGGGTTTGAAAATAAATTCGCCGTATCAGGAAATTGCACCAATAATTTCTGCCGATGGAAAAACGCTTTATGTAGCACGTGCAAGCGACCCTACCAACTATGGCACAGATAAATCAAAATATGATATTTGGTATTCCGAACTTCAAAACGATGGCTCGTGGAGCAAATTGAAAAATATTGGCAAACCACTTAATAATGAGGGTGATAATCTTGTTATTTCTATTACTCCAGATAATAATACTATGCTTGTAGAAGGAGTTTATAGCTCGTCGGGAAAATATGTAAGCGATCAAGGAATTTCAATTTCTTATCGTCAGCAAGATGGCTCGTGGGGAATACCAAAAGAGGTTAAAATTGATGATTTTTATAACTTAGACGAATACGAAAGTTTTTGTCCTTCACCTGACAGAAAGGTTTTGGTAATGTCTATAAAACGCAGAGATACAAGAGGTTCAAAAGATTTATATGTTAGTTTTCGCAAGCAAGACGGAACTTATGGAACTCCCCAAAATATGGGAGATGTAATAAATACTTATGGAAACGATGGCACACCATTTATTGCTGCCGATGGAAAAACTTTATATTTTTATTCCTATGGTCATGCGGGATATGGTAGTGCTGATATTTTTGTAACTCGTAGATTAGATGAGAGTTGGATGAATTGGAGCAAGCCTAAAAATATGGGTAAGCTTGTAAATTCTTTTGCGTGGGATACCTATTTTTCTATCTCAGCCAAAGGTGATTATGCGTATCTTGTTTCTACAAAAAATTCTTATGGAGGAGAAGATGTTTATAAAATTAAGCTTGACGAAGAAACTCAGCCAGAGGCTGTTGTTATTTTATACGGAAAGGTTTATAATCAGAAGAGTAAGCGTGTTCTTGGAGCAGATATTTCTTACGAAGACGTAGTATCTGGAACAGAAATGGGAATTGCAACTTCAAATGCAGGAACTGGTGATTACAAAATCGTTTTGCCCTACGGAAAGGTTTATGGAATTATTGCAAATAAAAAAGGCTTTATGTCTGTAAGTGAGAATATTGACTTATCAAAAATTAGTAAATATACCGAAATACGAAAAGATTTATACCTCGCTCCCATAGAAGTTGGAGAAGTTGTGGCACTTAATAATTTATTTTTTGATAGAGGAAAACCAACTCTCCTAAAAAGTTCATACTCAGAACTTGATAGGTTATTACTTCTATTAAAAACTAATCCTACAATGGAGATTGAACTTCACGGACACACCAATAACTTGGGACCTCACGAGCAACTTGTTGTTTTATCAAACCAAAGAGCACAAGCGGTTAAAGATTATCTTGTTAAAAAAGGAATTGAAAAAAACAGAATAAAAGGCAAAGGTTTTGGACCAGACAAACCTGTTGCAGACAACAGCACCGAAGCAGGCAGACAAAAAAACCAACGAGTGGAATTTAAAATCACAAAAAAATAATAATATACTTAACTGAAGTTTCGGAGTTTGTAAATTCTTTATTTAAAGCTCATTATTAAT
>JAOZQN010000564.1 GCA_029932195.1 Bacteroidales bacterium
AAACGCCCACTTAGGACATTTTAGCGACCACTTAGGACATTTAAACGCCCACTTAGGACATTTAAACGCCCACTTACGACATTTAAACTTTGATTTTCAAATAATTATACATAAAATTATTTGGAACATAGTTTTTTTATTTTTATAATTGCAGTCTCAAAAGGGAAAATTGCAATAGACCTAAATTTTGAACATGTAAAAAAAAGCTAGACGTAGATATTTTTTTTGCAAAATCTTTTTATTAATTAATTTTTAAACTATTTTTACAAATGGAAAATTTAAGTAATGATTTATTCAAAAATTTAGAAGCAGACAAAATCGAACAAATGAATAATATCCTTGGTGGAGGTGGAGCAGGTTCCGTAAAAACTCCTTCTCCTGAACCAGGTTACTCTCATGATGTTCTATTTGAGAATGGAAACGAAGTATGGTATCCAGACGCTAAACAATAATGCAAAATTTTAGGCTCTTATAAAGTAAGAATAATTAAGACAACAAATTAGTTGAACTATTATTTTTAATTTAAAACCTAATTTTCAATATTGCTTTTGAAGAGTGTTTAAATCAAGCCTGACAATTGACACGAAGACCTTAAATTTTCGTGTCAATCATGGCATTTACGAGAGAGGTATCTACAAAAACTATCTGAGATATAATTCACTGTTGTAAAATCTAAAATTGAGTCCACTCCGAGAAGTGTATTTTTGTCAAAATCAAGGCGGATACAAATTTTAAAGACGGAGTTTACTTATTGTAAATGAGTATTTTAAAATTTGTATCCAACGCCGAGTTTGGCAAAAAGATGCTTTTCGGAGTGGACTCAAAATTAAATTTGATGCGTAAACAATTAAGAGAAGTCTTGTTTTTACACATATTTTTTCACCCTTAATTTCTTTAAAAAAAAGTCATGAAAAAAAATACAATTTTTGCAATTTTAATGTTATTAGTGCTTTTGAATGTAAAAGCACAAGAAGAGGTTCGTGCTTATAATAAGTTTACAAATAAAGCTGAGTTGAGTATAGTTGATTCAAACTACACAAAAGCATTAAAATATTATAACAAAGCATTTGAAAAAATAGAACACCCCTTTGCCAGAGATTATTATAATGCTTTGCTCTGTGCTACTTTTACAGGAAATAATGATTTAGCTTTTGATTATCTTGAGAAGTTGATATACAAAGGTATAGAAATAGAATATTTTACAGATAACGAATATCTTGAATCTTTACACAAAGACTCACGTTGGCAGGTATTTATAGATACTTATCCAGCACGAATGGAAAAAATTCAAGAAAGTTTTAACCTTGAATTAAGGCAAGAATTAATAGGCATGATAGAAAGAGACCAGCAAGCTAATCGCAGAATAATAATTGATACTATAAATAATTATACCGCTTTTGACTCTACTATATTTGCTAATGTAAAACATTTTTTAGAAATAGTAGAAATACATGGCTTCCCAACCGAAGAGATGATTGGATTAAATAAACCCTATAAATCTACTTTTAACACAGTAATATTAACTCATTATTATCAAACCTTGGTGTCGAAAGATGCAGTTGTTTTAGACCCTTATAATTTGAATAAAACATTGGAAAAAGCAGTTATTGAAGGCAAACTTATAGATGATTCTTTTTTTGTTTTAATGCACACATATCCTAAAAAACCAAATATTTTTGGTAGTTATGCTGTTATTCAAATTGATAATAAAATTATTCCTTTAAAATATGATAAAAAAAGTGTTAATATTATTAATCGCAATAGAAAGAGACTTGGCACTGAGAGCTTTAGCGATTCTAAGAAAAAAGCAATTTTTGGTGCTGAAAAAATAAAGAATATTCCTAATCGTAAAGAAAATGAATCAGCAATGGATTATACATTTGTTATGAATGATGCTTTTAAAAATAAATATTTTTATATTGGAATAGATTACACTGCAACAATATTTTATTCCACAAAAGCCAAAAGCGAAACCGCATACGAAAAGAAAAAAGATATAATTTATCATTTAGAAATAGAAAATGAATAAAAAATATGTATTAATTATAAGTAGTCATTTAGACGACTCTACCGATAAAGTTATAGACTGGTTAATTTTTTATAAAGTAAATTTTATAAGATTAAATTTTCACGATAACGATAAAATTAAAAATATAAATATAGATATTCCAAATAACATTTTTAATTTTACAATCTTTAAAGATAATAAAGAAATTTTAATAGATAACAGGGAAATAATAAGTTTTTGGTATAGGAATGGAGGAATTAATTTGTGTTGGTCTTTTGATAAGCAAGAACCTTTTTACAACGAATTTAAAACAGGAATTGATAAATATATAAATGCCGAAGCATTTATTTTGACCGACTTTATTATGTTTCTGTTGCGAGAAGAGAATAAATATCTTGGAAATTACTTAAAACGTCGTCAAAACAAGCTATTTAATTTAGTTCAAGCAGCTAATTGCGGTCTTGACATACCTAAAACATTAATAACAAGTAAAAGAGAACGTGTAAGGGATTTTAAAAAAAAACATACTAAGATAATCAATAAACCTATTTCAGAAGTTTTTTCTACAGGAAATGAAACAGAGCATTATTTTTCTTATGTAGAAACAACAACAGATGAACACATTAATTATTTAAACAATGAATCTTTTCCTCAATTATTTCAAGAACAAATAGATAGAAAATACGAATTACGTATATTTTTTATGAACGATAAGTATTTTCCAATTGCAATTTTTAACCAAACCAAAGAAACTGATTGGCGAGTAAATGTTGTAAATAAACAATTTATGAGGCATGTTCCGTATAAATTACCTGTAAGTATAGAAGACAAATTAAAGCTATTAATGAAAAAATTAAAGCTAAATACAGGTTCTATTGATATGATGGTTTCAAATGACAATAAATATATTTTTCTTGAAGTAAATCCAGTAGGACAATTTGCTTATGTCTCTAAAATAGGAAATTATTTTATTGAAAAACAAATTGCTGAATTTTTATTAAATAAAAAAAACAAGTAAAATGGAATGTATATCAAAATTACCCTTAATGGTGAAGTTTTGTAATTCGAAAGAATTATCAAAGAAAAAAAGTATGCCAATTATTTATCTAACACAAAATAAAAAATATCAAGCCGATATCAATAAGAAATATTTTGTTAAACCTATTTCCAAAATTATAGATTACAATGAGTTTACCCTTAAATAAAACAGTTATTTTATTTTCTACTTGTATTCCTGTTTTAGGAAAAAAGAGAAGTATAGTATGTGATTTGGAAAAACATAAATTTATTTTTATTCCAAATCAACTTTATCATATTATAACAGACGAAAAAATTGAAACAATAAATGATGCAATAAATAAATATGGGAAAGAACATAAAAAAATATTATTAGAATACTTTAAATTTCTATTAGATAATGAATTAATATATTTTTGCACAGAGGAAGAAAAACAAAATTTCCCATCTTTAAATTTATTATGGCAAAGTCCTTTGCTTATTTCTAATGCAATAATTGATTATAGTAACAATTCTAAATACGATTTCGAAAATATTTTCAAACAATTATCCGAATTAAATTGCAATACAGTTCAAATTAGATTTTACAAAGTTTATAGTTTTATAAAAATAGAACAGATGTTGAATCTATTGAGAAAGTATTCTATTATTAATGTAGAATTTATTGTTCCATATTCAGAAGATTTTAATGAAGATAGTATTATTACAATTATAAAAAAACATAGTATTTTAGATAAATTAATTATTCATTCGGCTTTAGAGAATAAAATGGTTTTATTACCTGACGGAATAAATGCTGTTTGTTTTTTTCTAAAACAGCAGATAACATCTTCAAAACATTGTGGAATCATACAACCAAATCATTTTTCGTTAAATATAGAAACTTTAACCGAAGCCCAAAAATACAATACTTGCCTAAACCGTAAAATTAGCATAGATGTAAATGGCGAAATTAAAAA
>JAOZQN010000067.1 GCA_029932195.1 Bacteroidales bacterium
ATAATTAGAAAACATGTTAAAATTGTGTAAGTTTCCAACTTTACGTGGGTAGCCCTTTTTTTAAAGAATACTTTGAAAAAAAACATGTTTTTATGAAACTTTAATCATCTTAAAATAAAAGAATTAAGTTTGTTTATTTATAAATTAAGATATTTTTACAAAATATAAGTTCACAAAATTATTAAAATATTTTAACTTTGTATGTTAAAAACATAAAAATTTAAAAACTTATAAATATTATGACAAAAATGAAACAGTTTTTTAGGATAGCTATCGTGGGAATATTATTTTTGATAATTAATTATTCTTTTACTTTCTTTCCTGTTCCAATTCCTTCAAATAATTTAGACAATCCTCTGAAATTGAAGGATAAAGACTACTACAGCTTAATTTTTGATGCCAATGACCAAAAAATACTAAACAAGGTGTATAAAAAATATGACAAGGGTGATAAATTTATGAAAAAATATGATAAGTTTATTAAAAAATCGGAGGAGTATGGAAGATTTTTAGATATGCCAATGAATGCAAAAAGAAAGAAAAAATATCAGAAAAAAGTTGCAAGTTCTGAGAAGAAAGCTGCAAAAAGCGGATTAAAAGCAATGCTCGTTTTTGTGGAAGCAAATAAAGTTGTTAGAGAAATTTATACAAAAAATCTGAAAAAATATTCAGCAGATTCAAGCAATACAAAACTTATTCAAATACTTGAAAACAAGGCGAAAAATCTATTTGACACCGTAGCAATTATTCGTAATAATGCTAATAATTTAGAAATAGAAAAGAAATTTGATAAATATTATCAGGCAGACAACTTAGAACTTTATGCAATTTCGCTTCAAGAAAAAATGTTTTTTATTTTTAATAATGATAAAAAAGAAATTGAAAAAATAAGAGAAGAGTATTGTCCAAAGAAAGAGGAGGTTGTTATAGAAACAAAAAAAACGCTTTACAATCCTGATAACGACCCAAATATATATCAGTCAAAACTTGATACGCTCATTGTTTTAACAAAATTATCTGACATGAACAAAGGTGTTTTAGAGCAAAGTAAATTAAAGCAAAATATTGCAAACAGCCATAATAACAGAGCTGACAGCCTTTTTAAAATATCTGCAAATTTGAGAAAGGAAGGAGCAACAAAAGGATTTATGGAAAGAAAAGATTTTCTTGCAAAAGCAAACATGAACGAGAATGAAGCATATTATTACTCTTCAAAAGCTATACAAACTTATATTGAGACAAATAAATCGCAGTTTTTAATTTTTGAATCTAATTATTCGCAGTTTACACCAGCAGATAGCACAGAAGATTACAAGAAATATACTGATTATAAAAATAATGCAAAAAAATATTACGATGAGACTAATAAATTTGAAACCAAAGCAAGAGGTGAAATTGATAATGCGAAAAAACAGAGCAATTACATGACTGCCAATGATTTAATTTTAACTGCAATTCAATATCAAGAGAATGCTTATTCTGTTTATTTTAATTTACAGGAAGAAGAGGTTATATCTTTTTATAATTTTGAAAAAGGAAAAACAGCCAATACAGAAGTAGTTAAAAACGACACAATAATAACAGCAGATACCCAAGAAGACGATAAAAAAGTAGTAAAAAAAGACGACAAAAAGGACATTAAAAAAACTACCACCACCACAACAACTAAAAACAATAAATTTGAATACGAATCTACTTGGCAATATTCTATAAAAAATCCGACACCTCAAAAAGCAAAAAAAATAGAGGGTGTAATATTTAGAGTTCAAGTAGCTACGGTAAAAAATCCGCTGTCTATTTCTAAATTTGCAAGGCTAATGCCAGTTACTTACGATAAGTTCAAAAATAACAATTTAGAGAGATATATGGTTGGCGAATACAAAACATCAGAAGCCACAGACTTGGCACTAATGGAGGTAAAATCAATGGGTTACAGCGATGCTTCAGTTGTTGGTTTTGTAAATGGAAAACGAACTTCTTATTCATCTGCAAAAAGCAAACTAAACAAACCTGCTGACTACGAGACTATTGTAAAAAAAGAAAAAACAGTTATTCTTGGCGAAGATTGTATTATTACAAACGATGTTGCTGACAATACTAAACCAGAAGAAACAGTTGAAGTAAAAACTACAACTACCACAATTACAACAACTAAGAAAAATGATAATTTTGTAAATAGCAAAGATATTACCAAAACAAAATATTTATTATACGTAATTCAACTTGGGACATATTTAACTCCCAAAACAGGCGGACAACTAAAAAATCTTAGCACTATCTACGAAACTAAAACTAAAAACGGAATGTATCGTTATATGGTTGGTCCTTATTACTCTTTAAGTGATGCTAAAAATCAGATTGATAGAGTTAAAAATCTCGGATTTTCGGGAGCTTATGTAACTGCTTTTAACGAAGGTGTGGAAATAGAACTTACAAAAGCCACAAAAATTGAGCAAAATGTAAAAGCGGCAAATAAAATTTCGTTTAAAATTCAAATTGGTGCATTTGTTTCTTATCTATCTGACAAAGAATTGGATAGCAAGTTTGGAAAAATAAAACAAAATCATTCTATTAGCACACAAATTGTAAATAAGTTAGTAGTTTATTCTGTTGGAAATTTCAGTTCTTTTAACGAAGCAAAAAGTTTACAGACTAAAATTAAAGAACTTGGTTATTCCGATTGTTTTATAATTGCATTCAAAGGACAAAATAGAATATCTATTGCAGAAGCAAGAAAATAAATTAAAAAACTATTAGGCAAATTAAAATTAATAATTATCCAATTTAAGGCAGTTATTTTAATTTCTAACAATTCAATAAATGCGTGAATATAAGTATATTTAAGTATTTATTGAAGAAGTTAGAAGTTAAAAGAACAAGTTAAATGGTTAATTATTATTTTAAATTTGCCTTACTTAATATTCACTAATGTATTCTTTTGATTATTAATTATTTATATATGAAAAATTTAAAATACATAATAATTATAACACTATTTTTAAGTGCTTGTGGAGTTAGCGAAGAAGAAAAAAAGATAAATAATTTTTTGTCTAATTTTGATGAAATAGAATTACCATATTTTTATAAGGCAAGTAACGACGAGCCAGATTTTAAAAAAATAGAAGAAGAAAATATTGGCATTTTGCAAGATACCGTAGGCAATGCAATATATAATAGTGAATTTGATATTTATTACATAGGAAAAATTTCTACCAACAACGATTTTCACACAATTATTATTGGAGAGTATATTCATGAACAAGCTAATTCATATATGTATTATCAATTATTTACCTTATCCAAAGAAGGAAAGGTAATTTCATCTATTTATTTTAATGGTAAAATAAATGATTTTGGTGATGTAGAATATGTAAATTTTTCAATTAATAAAAACCTTGAAATAGAACGAGTTAGTTACATGGACGTTTACAATGAAAAAAAAGATGCTTTTATTAATGAATATAAAATTTTTGAAAAATATAAAATAGCAGAAGATGGAAATATTCAGTTTATTAGCGAGTATTATGAGACAAACGAAGATATGGGATACGAAGAAATAAATTTTGACCCCGTAGATTTTAAACAATTAAATTTGCCTTATAAAATTACAGAAGGAAAATTTGGAGAACTAATAAGAAATAAAGAGCAACTTGTTAATTATTTACTCAAAAATACAGAAAACACCGAAGCTTTAGTTGATGGCTATGAGATGGAAGATGGAATGAATACCTACACAGCAGTTGGAATTTTTATGGAAACAGATAATTATAAGGCAATTATCTATCAACATTATTCAGATAGTCATGGTTTGCCTTCCGAAGCAGATTACGAATATATGGGAAATGGTTCTATGTATTTTTTGGAAAGTAAATATTATCTTGTAACTTATACTAAAAACGATAGGCTAATTGATAGAAAATTAATTGGAGAATTTCGTTCAGAAAGTTTGGGATCGGCTGATTATAAATACGAAACAGAATCTACAATTGTTTTAAATAAAGATGCAACCGTCAATGTAAATGAAATTTTAACTGAATATGTATCTGAATATGATGTTAGTCAGGGTGAACCCGAAACAAATGTAAGAGAGTTTGATTATAAATATAAAATATTGCAAAATGGAATTATTAAATTGGAGAATGAACCAGTGCTTATTACAAATGAAGGTATTGATAATAGTCTCAAACTCGGAATGTTACGAAGCGAAATAGAAAATAAACTTTCTGGAACAACCGTAGAAATTATTGTTGAAGATTCTAATGCAGGAGATTTATTGGCACTTAAAAAAGGTGAAAAACAAATATGTTTGTTTCACGAATTTGCCGATACTGTCTATGTTATTTTGGGAGTAGATAATTGCATAACAGCAGAAGGAATTTCAGAAAAATCAACCCTTGCCGATGTAGAAAATGTTTATACTATTACCGAAAAAATAACAGACCAAACAGAGGGCGACCCATTTATTTATATAAGAATTAAGGAATTACCAAATTTAATTATAATAATTGATTATTTTATATCCGAAAATAATTATTATGATTTAGATGCAAACACAATTTTTGAAAAAATACCAAAAACAACAGAAATAAATAGTCTTTCATTAGAAAAACCAATAAAATAATATGAAACACACAAAATTATTAATAATTTTACTTATCACAATTCTCAGTATATCTGTTAGTTGTAATAGAGGAAATAATAAGCAGACCAATGGGAATACCGATACTATTACTGAAATAGAGAACAACGAAAGAGTAGAATCAACAGAAGAAGAAAGTGGTATAGATTTTTGGACAGCATTATTTTTAATTTTGCTATCTGTTGGAATTGCAGCAGCAACATTTTATATTTTCAAAAAATGGATACCTCTGGGTTTGTGGTATAAAGCATGGCTTTCTGGTGTCCGAGTTTCTTGGATACGACTGGTAAAAATGTTTTGGCGAGGAATCCCACAAGAGGAAATTTTATTGTTATTGATAAAAGCAAGAAATGCTGGTTTGGAATTATCAATAAAAGAACTGGAAGACAAATATTTAGCAGAAGTAAAATTAGAAGTTCTTGTAGAAGCACTAATAAAAGCAGAAAATTCGCATCTGGATATTACTTTTGAAGACCTTGCCCGGCATTATCTTGCAAAAGTAAATATAGACTATCTTTTAGAGGCATTAATAATTGCAAATAGTGCCAAAATAGATACAAATATAGATGAACTCGCAAATCTCTTTCATGCAGATGTAGATGTGGTGCGAATAGTTAAAGTTAAAATGACTGCCAAAAACTCTGGTTTTAAAGTTCCATTCAATTTACTTGTAGAGCATTATCTTGCTGGCGGACATATAGAAAAAACCGTAGAAGCATATATTGCAGCCAATAAAGCAAACTTGTCTGATTTTGAATTTAAAGATATTGCCAATATAGACCTTGCTGGTTACGATGTTGTAGCCTCTGTAGATAAGGCAATTACACCTACGGTTGTAGAAACTTCTGGTGTTAGAGGTATTGCAAGAGATGGGGTAGAAATGACCTTAAAAGTAAAAGTTACGCTACGTGCTAAGATTGCTCAAATTATTGGTGGAGCAGAAGAACAAACGGTTCTTGCCCGTGTAAATGAGGCACTTGCAACAGAAATAGGTCTTGCGGAATCGCATTATAAAATTTTGGAAAGTCCGTATATGCTTGCAGACACCGTTGAAAAACAAGACCACCACCTTGAGTCTGCTTTTGAAATAATCTCGGTTGATGTTTCGGACATAAAAGTAGGTCTAGATGTTCATTCAGAGTTAAAATCTGAAAGAGCGAAAGCCTCAGCAGACGAAGCAAAAGCAAACTTAATTAAAGCCGAAGAGAAAGTGCAAAAAGCTATCGCAGCCGCATTTTTAGATGGTAATTTATCTATTCATCAATATCATGAAATGATGAACACCGAAGCAGACACCAGAATGAGAGACCGAATTGGTAAAAAAGAAGAACCAGAAACCAAACATCACGGGCACGGACATCACGAAGACAACGACCATGATGACCATCATTAAAAAAAAGAACGAACAAAAAAAACTTTAGGCAAATTAAAATTAATAAATATCCAATTTAAGGCAGTTATTTTAATTTCTAACAATTCAATAAATGCGTGAATATAAGTATATTTAAGTATTTATTGAAGAAGTTAGAAGTTAAAAGAACAAGTTAAATGGTTAATTATTAATTTTAATTTGCCTTAATTATCAAAAATAAAACATAATGGCAACAATACTAAAAGGTGTATTATTAAGCGACAGCAATGATGCTTGGAAAAAAGATGCAATTATAGATTTGAATAAAAACAAATATATAACATTTTGCCACAGCAAAAAAGCTAAAAGAGAAAATTCTATTGAAAAATTAGAAAAAACAATTAAAGAAAATGGTTATTTTGAAATATATTATTTAGAAGGAAATTATGCCTATTATAAAGCAAGAGTAATAGATTTTGTAACAAATAGCAAAGAATTTAAAGATAAAAACTGGATAGAAAAACACTTAAACATTGCTTGGTATAATGATAATTTTGAGGATTATAAATATAAAAATAAACCAGCATCTATTGTTTCACTTATAGATAAATTTGAGAAATTAACTAATCCTATCCATAAAAAGCGTTTCACTTTATATGCTGATTATAACTATCCTACGCAAGACAACATGATACCTTTTAAATTTATAAAAGGTGAAAAAATTACTTCAATTAGTTTTGCAAAAGAATGGAGTCAGTTTCCTGAAAATTTTAAAATGGATTTTACATATCCCGCAGGTCATAGTAAAGCAGGAGAACCATTGGATAAGATATGTATTATAGGACAAAGTGGAACGGGTAAAACTACAATTTTGAGAAGTTTGAAAAATTTTCTGAAAAATAGTTTAGCAGAAGAAAATTACGTTGTTAAAACAAGTTATGAAAAAAAAGAAAGTTATCCCAGTTTTATAAATATCCCTCTAAATATTAGTGAAGAGGTAACTAAAATAAAATATGATTTTGATAAAAAGAAAGATACATCTTTAAAAAATTATAATTATTTTGATTTTGAAGACTCTAATGTAGATTATTGGGAAATTATTTTAAGTGAAATAAGAGAGTATCAAAAAAAGACAATAGATTTAAGTCTTGGTTTAAAGAAACTTATAAAAAATAGAGATGTTGTAAAGAATATAACAGATAGTAATACAGAACCATTGACTGAGATTATAAAAAACACAGAGGGTGTTAAAAATCTAATGGATAATATTATTACAGAATATAAAAAATGGGAAAAAAGCAATAAAAATACGTTAGAAGAATTGGCTACCCACGTAAGGTTGGACAGCTTAACTATCAAGGCAACACGTTTCCAAGTCCCATTTTTATTGCCTTTGGCAATAAAAACAGCACGTTGGAAAGAGTTGAATATTTAAAATTTGTCCAACTTTACGTGGGTAGCCGAAGAATTAAATAAATTGTTAAAACCACTATTAGAACCACTTTATTTAAAAATAAAAGAAAATACAGAAAGCCTTGAAGACTTAAATTTTATACCAATAGCTTCTATTAAAAATGATAATGTTATACCAACAAAGTATTTAAGTTCAGGAACTAAACAAATTCTTGTAAAAACTGTTCCTCTTTTTTATATAAAACCAGAAAACAGTATAATACTTATAGACGAGCCAGAAAATTCTCTTTATCCAGATGTTCAAAAGAATTTTATAGAATTTATTGTAAAAGAAACGTGGCACGAAAAGGCTAATTGTCAATTCTTTTTTGCAACACATTCACCTACAATTGCTTCGTCTTTTGATCCTTGGGAGATTTTTGAACTAAAATTTGATGAAAATACTGGAAAGGTTGAAATAGAAAATTATCTAAAAAGTAAAGAAAGAGATGTAAATAATTATAAATTTTATCCTAAATATTTAAGGTGGGATAGTATTTTAACTAAAATTTTTGATTTAGAGAGAGATGGGGCTTTAGAACGAGAACAATCGTTAGAAGAACTGGCATATTTAGATGAAAAAATTATTTATTTAAAAGAGAATAATAAAAAAGATGAATTAGAAAAAACTGTAAAAAAGTATAAAAAGATTGCAGATAAATTAGCATGGAAAATTAACAAAAATTTATGAAAAATATAACCAAATTAAATGTTTTATCTACTAATTATCGAAAAGAACTAGAAAAATATATTGGAAACAAAAAAGAATACCCCAAATACGAGTCAGGAACTTTTAGAACAAAACATTACACAAGTGTTTACATTAATTTACTTGCCTGCCAAAAAGGCGTTTGTGCTTATTCAGAAGCACTTATTACAAAAAAAGATTTTTTATTAGATGAGTTTTGGAAAAATGGTGAATACATAGGAGAAATAAAAACGAAAGAATTAGATGGAGATATTGATCATTTTAATCCAAAAACAAAAAAAACAAAGGGCTGGGAATGGTCTAATTTATTTGTAGTAATGGGGTATATCAATAAAAAAATAAAAGGACTAAAAATAATTAATCCTATATTTAAACCAGATAATATTCATTATGAGCCATATAAATACATGAAATTTAATTTCAAAACTCAACTATTTGTTCCATTAGTTAAATTAGAATACGAAGATGTGGAAATATTTGAGGACGTAAAAAACATGATTTCTTGGCTTGGCTTAAATTCCGAAACTATAAAAAGTAGAAGAACAGAAATGTTATTAAGATTTAAAAAAGATATAGACAGTGGTATTAGAACTATTGAATATATAGAAAAAAATGAATTGTCTGAATTTTTTACCGCTTTTGAAATGAGTAAAAACTATTTTTATAAAAACGATGAACTTCAATAAAACAAAAAACATATCATTATTTATTCTAATAATTTTTATTTTTTCGTGTAACAACAACCAACTTGTTAGCTCACAAAAAGTAAAAAAACATGATACTATTAGAATATCTCGGCTATTTTTGGATAATGATAAAATAGAATACGATTTGAGTAACTATTTTAACATGAGCCGAATAAATAGGTTTGATAGAGAAATAGAACGTTTCTTAATTTCAGATATTGAAAATTTTCCTGAAAAAGGACAAATATTATTTACAGGAAGTTCCAGTATAAGGATTTGGAAAAGTTTGGATAGTGATATGTCTGGATTAAAAACTATTAGAAGAGGTTTTGGCGGAGCTACAATTCCTGAAAGTATTTATTATATTGATGAAATAATTTTCCCCTACGAACCATCAAAAATAGTTTTTTATTGTGGAGAAAACGACCACTATGTAAATTCGCCTTACAAAATTTATGAATCGTTTCAAATTATAGAAAAACTGATACACAAAAGATTACCAGAAACAGAGCTTTATTTTGTTTCTGTAAAACCTTCTATTGCAAGAGAACAAATGTGGAAAGAAATGTCTATAACAAACCGAATTATAAAAAAATATACCGAACTAACTCCCAAAACACATTTTATTGATGTATCCTCCGCAATGTTCAACGATGATTTTTCTATAAAAAACGATATTTTTATCAGCGACAAACTGCACATGAACAGTAAAGGATACGAAATTTGGACAGCAATTATTAAACCTGTTTTATTGAATTAATTGAGTGTGTTACAAGTTGCAGGTTGTAGGTTACAGGTTTCGCAAAGCGAAAGAAAAATGGGCTACCCACGTAAAGTTGAACAAAGCTAAATTTCAACATATTGCCTCGGTCAGGTGTTTTTCACCTGACCGCCTATAAAGCGTCAGGTGAAAAACACCTGACGAGTGCAATTGCTGTTCAACTTTACGTGGGTAGCCGAAAAATGGTTGTTTTTTTATGAAAAAAACAAAAAATAATTATAATAAATCATAATTTATAATCGCATTGCAAAACCTGTGTAATCAGAAAAAGTAATTGAATCTTTATTGTGTAATTTAGCTTCGTTGAAGACAAACACGTTTCCAAGTGGTGAAAAACCACCTTGGAAAGTGTGTTTCGTAAAACAGTTTCCACCCACACACTTTCCAAGGTGGTTTTTCACCACTTGGAAACGTGTTTGTCTGTAAGCCCTAAAAATATATTCTAAAAAAACAAACAAATTAAAATCTATAAATCATGAAAAAACTACTAACAATTATTTTATTGGCAATCAGCACACAAATTATTGCACAGACTGTTATTAACGATGGGCAAAAAATTTCTGGTCGTTGGACGAGGGCAAATTCACCGTATATTATTAAAGGTGTGGCAACTATTCCACAAAAAGCTACACTCACAATAGACCCTGGTGTTACAGTAAAACTATATACTGGAGTTAGCAATATCCGAACTCTGTCAAGTTTTGACTTAGGAACAATTATCGTAAATGGAACGCTAACAGCCAAAGGAACAAGTAATTTACCCATAACTTTCACAAGAGTTGGAAATAGCGGACACTGGGGAGTAATTATTTTTCATACCGTGAGTAAAAGTTCTATCCTTAAAAATTGTAAAATAGAATATGCTGGTTCTGTGGTTAATGCAGTAAATATGGTGAGTCTCTACGGTGCAATTTCATTTTACGAATCTTTTGGAGAAGTGTCTAATTGTCAGATAAATAACAATACTGCAACGGCTATTTCTTTGATAAAATCGTCGCCCAAAATTACAAATAATAATATTACAAAAAATGGCAATGTAGGAATTTATTGCTACAATATTAGTAGCCCCGAAATAACAAACAACACTATTTCTGAAAACGGCTGGCAAGGAATTTATGCTAACGATAGCTCAAAACCTACCATAATTAATTCTATTATTTGGAATAACGAAAAAGATAATAATTTTGGAGGCGGAACTGTCTCATATTCAGTTATTGAAGAGGCAAATTTGAATGCAAATGCAACCAATGCAGGCAAAAATCTTTTTGCAATAAATCCACTTTTTAATAACCCAAAAAAAAATGATTTTTCTTTAAAAAAAGAATCGCCTTGTATTAGAGCAGGAAAAAATATGGTAAACTTGGGAGCAGAAGAAATTACAACCGAAATAGTTGTAATAGACAATAATTCAGAAGAGTATAAAATTTATTATGCTGCCGAAATACAAAATGAATTAGACAATTCTAAATTATTTAAGCCAAAAGGAGAATTTGAAACCACAAGCGAATACGAGAATAGACAACAGAATGCAACAAAATTGAAGAATGAAATTTTATTAAAATATGAGACAAAATATCAGGCAATTGTTGCTAAAAAACAAAAAGAATCAGATAAGGTTAGGATTCAAAAAATAAAAGATTCTTATACCGAATTTGATATTGATTTTATAGATATTGGAACTTATAATGCAGATAATCAGACTTTTTTGACTACTTTAATTTTTTCGCCACCGCTAAGTAAAAATAAAAACCAATATTCACAAAATATTTCTGTGCCTATTTCAGAAGCTAAAAGCCTGAAACAAAATAGTGCTAATATAAAAATATCAGCCTCCGAACAATTATTAGAAGACGGAATGACCTATGATGTTTTTAATATAAATATTATTCATCCAATTACAGGAAGCGTGTATCCATTTGGTATTCAGAAAGAACCGCTTTACTTGGACGCAGAGGAAAATGCAGTTGTAACTGATGAAGATTTAAAAGGTATTCCTTATATTACTGCCGACATAAATTTTATAGAACCTTCTGGAAATAAATTGCTTGATGCAGAAGAAAAAGCAAATTTAGAGTTATCATTAAAAAATGAAGGAGAAGGAAGTGCTATTAATTTGAAAATAAAAATTGAGTCGTCGGCAGATTTTGGAATTACTTATGATAAAGAATTTAATATTCCTAAAATAAAATCTGGTGAAACGCAAAAAATATTAATTCCTATAAAAGCAGACCAAACAATAAAAATTGGTGAACTTACTTTTAATCTTACTTTTTCCGAAAAAAGAGGATTTCCGCCAGCACCTTTTAATATAACAATAGGAACGCAGGAATTAAAGACTCCAAAACTGGTATTTGTAGAGGCTGGAATTATTGAACAACAGGGAAATAAAAACAATATTATTGAAAATGGAGAGTTGGTTCTTGCAACACTTTTAATCCAAAATAAGGGGCAAGGAATTGCAAAAAATGTGAGAACAACAATAAAAATAAAGAACGATAATATTCTCGCAATAAAGACCGATGAGTTTCCTTTGGAGCAATATATCAAAGAGTTGAAACCAGGAGAAGCGAAAAAAATAAACTTTATGTTTTCGGTAAATTGGCTCTACGAAGGCTCTGATAACCTACCAATAGACATAGAACTTTCCGAACCAAAAGGACAGTATGGTGGTATATTTTCTATTGGATTGAAAATGAGAACACAAAGTCTTGCTGTAAATGAGGTAAAAGTAGATGGAGTTTACAGCGATGATATTGACATAAACGATGCTTCATTAAGTATTGATGTTGATAAAAATATTCCTGTTTCTTCTAAAAAATACGAAAATAGATACGCTTTAATAATTGGTAATGAGAACTATTCGGATTATCAGCAAGGACTTAGCCCTATGTCAAATGTGGAATTTGCAATTCACGATGCACAAGTTTTTAAGCAATATGCAAACAAAACTCTAGGCATTCCTGAAACTAATATTATTGAACTTTACGATGGTCAAAAACACGAAATGGAGCGAGATATAAAAGCATTTGTGCGTTTGGCAGAACTCGCAGGTGGCAAAGCAGAACTTTTTGTATATTATGCAGGACATGGTTTTCCCGAAGAGAGTTCTAAAGATGCCTACATTATGCCAGTAAATGTGAGCGGAAACGACGTAACAGCAGGAATAAAACTTGCCGATTTCTACAAAGACCTAACAAAACATAAAACCAAAAGAGTAACAGTTTTTATTGATGCCTGTTTTTCGGGGGGAGGTAGAAATGAGGGACTTGTAGCGGCACGTTCTGGAATTTTACTCAAACCAAAAGAAAACAAACTGAATGGTGAAATTATTGTTTTTTCGGCAAGTTCGGGAGACCAAATTTCGTTACCTTATCGCAAAAAACATCATGGAATTTTTACTTATTATCTGCTAAAAGCTCTTCAAAACTCAAAAGGAGATATTACTTACGGACAACTTGCCGACGAGGTTATCAATAAAGTTCAGGCAAGTTCTTTAACTGTAAATAAAAAAGAACAGAATCCAAAAGTAAATGTGAGTCAGGAAATTAACGAGAGTTGGGAGAAGTGGAACTTTAAAGAATAAAAACATTTGCGGTTTACAAATTATACCTAAGCTTAAATGCTTATAAAAAAGTAAGGAATTTTGAAACATACATAAAACACAATAAAATGAAGAGAAAAATTATTACATACCTATCAGTAATTTTCTTATTGATTTCTTGTCAAAACAATTCGCAGTCGTCAGTAGAATTTAATAAAAATACTCTGGCTGATGAACAGGTAAAAAACAAGAATTATTATATAGAATTTATCAGTCTGGATAGTGCCAATAAATATATAAATATTATTGAGCAAGTAAAAAATGAACTTTATAATAATGGATATATTGTCAGCCAAGAAAACACAAACAACAACTGGCAAGGAATTAGAAAAATTGATACAACAGAACACATAATAATTAGGGACGTAGATAAACATCACCCAAATATTCACAAGTTTAAAGATCTCTCTGAATACAACTTAAATGATAAAGATGTAGAGAAAATTGTAATTACTTTCAATAAACCCATTAATGATACGATACCGAACTTTAACTATCATTCCTTCAAAAAACTAGGGCACGATGATTGGCAATCGGTTTTTAATCCAGGAAATTTCAGACACGAAGAGAAAAGCACATTTAATGAAACGGAGTTAGCCAATTGGGTGATAAGGCATATTGTTTTACTGACATTCAAATAAAAATAGTGTGTAACAGGTTGCAGGTTATAGGTTACAGGTTTCGCAATGCAATTATAATTATTTTTTTTGTTTTTCATAAAAGGACAACCATTTTTCTTTCGCTTTGCGAAGCCAAAAGCCAACTACCAACAGCTAAATGTTATACACTCATCTAATTTTTGTTTTATATATTTTTTCTGTTCCATCTATGTTTGACACAAAATAAGCAAATTCTCCTTTCTTATCTGTAATAAAAAACGCCTCTGCCGCTTGGGAGTTTATATCTTTGCCTAAATTTTTTGGCTCTGTCCAGTTTACCCAAGTATTACCAAGCCTATGACTAACAAAAATATCTGATGCTCCATATCCTTGATGCCCAAAAGAATAGAAATACAAACTTTTGCCATCTGCCGACAAAAAAGGTGTTCCTTCATCATCAAATGAGTTGATTGTTTCTCCCATGTTTTTTGGCTTACTATAAATACCTTTTTCGTCTAAAAAGCTAACATACAAATCCTTTTGTCCGTAGCTATCTTTTTTTTCTATTGATAAAATTAATACATCTCTATCTTCTGAAAAACAAAATCCTGCAAAATCATACAAATTATAATAAGATTTTATTTCCAATAAATCTCTTGTGTTATTATTTTTATCATAAATAAATAAACTTTGTGTTTTTTGTGCAATAAACTCTGTTTGAGTTATTAACACGCTGTCGTTTGGAAATATGTAAACAGTAAAATTATCGTTTACCGTATTTGCTGGAGCAGGGAGAATTTTAGTATTTTGCCAAAAACCTAAGTCATTTTTTTCTGAACTAAAAATATTATAAGATTTTTCGGGGTCTCCTTTATTTTTGGATACTGCGGAAAAGTAAATTTTTTCTCCATTTTTTGATAATCTTGGCGAAATAAAAGAAGAAATACTATCTAATTTAAAATTTTGCTCTATTTTTTGCGAAAAATCAAACTCATCTTGAGTTTTAATATTTCTTTTTGTATATTCTATTTCCAAAAATTCTATTTTTATTTTTACATGCCCAGCAGTAACAAATGCTATTTTATTTCCTATATAACGCTTATAAGAAGTGGAATAAATTGTAGTATCGTTTATAGAAATATTTAATTTGTTGTTATTTTTCTCTACCCTAAAATCATTATAAAAAAACATAGGGTTTATATAATATAAATAAGTCCAGTCTTTCAATATTTTTTCTTTACCGTCTTCTACCTCAAAAACTTTAAAATACGAAGACGAAATAAGCAAACAGGCAAAATTATTCCAGTCCGCTCCTCGCCAAATAAATCCATATTCATTTTCGTCTGTTCCCGCAGTTTTTACTATTTTTGTAGAAATAGAATAATCATAACTCTGGTTTATAGAAAATTCCTTCCACAAAGCATTCATATTGGTGTCGTTTTTCAAAACCAATTTATCTCTTTTTATAAAAAAAGTATCTTTTTCAATGTAAGAGTTAAAATTTTTACTTTTTATTAAATCCCATTTATTTCTATTATCTTTAAACTCGTCATAAAAAGTTGTTTTATCCTGAGCAAATAAAGATAATTTTCCAAAAATAAGGAGGATTAATATAAAAAATATTATTTTTCTGTGCATAAATAATGTTTTAAATCTTTTATTTATAAATGATTATATTTCCACAAAATTAGTAATAAGAATTAAATAAACAAAAAAACTACTTTTTTTTTGGATAGGAAAAAATATTATTCTACTTTTGTATCGGAAAGATGGCAGAGTGGTCGAATGCGGCGGTCTTGAAAACCGTTGAGGATCAAACCTCCGGGGGTTCGAATCCCTCTCTTTCCGCCATCAAAAAGATAGGAACAAATTGTTTCTATCTTTTTTTTTGAATTTTACACAAAAAAGCCCTGTGGAAATATCCGCAGGGCTTTTTCTTAAGAATTTTTTTTGTTCACTTTATTTTATAATATTAATCAATTCGTCTTTTGTAATATTTGCAATATCTGATTTATCGTATAAAATTACTAATCTAATTTCAGTATTATTGTTATATTCTGTAATTAAATATGTTACAACTCTAAACCCTCCGCTTTTGCCTTTGTTTTTGCTTTTTACAGCAAGTCTAATTTTATATAAATTGTCTCCTAAATACGTTCCAAGTTTTGGATTTTCTAATAATTGATTTTCTAATTTTTCTAAATCTAATTTTAAAGATTTATATTTCTTACTATACCGTTTAAAATATTTGCTAAATATCTTTGTATAAGTTATTTTAATCATTTATTAAATTTCTTAAAGGTTCGGTCTCTCCGTTTTTAGCTTGTTGTATTGATGTTTTAAAATCATTTAAAAACTCTTCTTTAGATATTTTTGTATCGTATTCAATATCATTTTTTTTAACCTCATTAAAATATCCACTTGCTATAATTAAGTTTAACAAAAATTTAGCTTCAGGAGTTTCGGGTATATCAAAAGTATATTGCATAATTTTAGATTTTTATAGTTTTAAAATACAAATATAAAACAATTTTTATAGAAATTTATGTTTTTAGGGCTAAAATATATTTTTTGTGTGGTGGTTCTGTATCATGGTTCGGGTTCGGGAGCGTTTTTAGGGTTAAAATGTTTGCAGCTCTCAAAAAGTATTTTACATTTTAGTCCTATTTTCTTTTTTTTTATAAGAAAATTAGCTTTAACTTGCTTAATGTTTAACTATTTGCTAATTATATAGAATATAAACGGCTTATTTACATTTGTTTATGTAAAACATTAAACAGTCCTTCTCTTTTGCCATCAAAAAGATAGGAACAAATTGTTTCTATCTTTTTTTTTATAATTTTACACAAAAAAGCCCTGTGGAAATATCCACAGGGCTTTTTTTAGTTGTTTTTTGTAGGTTCTGGACTTTTTATAATATCAAAAAACATTTTTATTTATGATTTTCCTTTTGTGGAGAAGGAGACGCACTGCCGTGCGTCTCTACACCGTGCATTTCCACGAAAAATTATCCGAAAAAAAGAGACGCACTGCTGTGCGTCTCTACAAATAATAATTTCCCCCTTTGT
>JAOZQN010000003.1 GCA_029932195.1 Bacteroidales bacterium
AGTTTTGAATAATATTATGCCAAAAAAAACAACGATTTTAGGATTAAGAGACTAATTTCCTCCTTCCTCCACCCTAAAATCCTATTTCATAAATTTATTTATTGTGTAAATATTTGCATCTAACAATAATTTTAGTTCTTCGTCTGTTATTTCTGGGTTTACTGATTCTAAGTAGGTTTTAAATCTAATTTCGCAGTTATCAAGATCCAATTCAAAATTACCAATTGGTAAATCGTAATTGATTTTTGTTATTTCTTTACAAGTCTCCATACATTTTTCTTTCTCTATTTTTTTTGGAGAATAAATGTATAAAATTACTTGTTTATACTCTTCTTTTGGAATCAATAAACAGTTCCATTTTTTATTTTCATAATAATATTCAAAAACAATACTAAAAGCTGTATTAACTATCTGACAATTAGTTGTGTTTTTATTAAAATAATCAAATATTTTTTGGACAAAAGGTGTTGGAACTATTTTAGTTTCAAACTCTTCTACCCAAGTTGTGGCATATCCCATTTTTAAACTCCCTTTCATATCTTCAGGAACATCTACTTCTTGTTTTACATTTAGGGCAAACCAATTTTCTGTTTTTAGAAGCGGTGCTTTTAAGTCAGAATAAGTTAATTTGTGTAAAGTTTCAATAAGTTTTTCGGCATTAATAACTTTTGAGTCTAATTTTGTTATTTGCGACTTATCTAAAATTAGCTCAATTTCTATTGGCTTATTTTCAGAGAAACCTTCCAACGCCGATTCTTTACGTTTATCTTGTTTTAAATTAAAAGCTTCTAACTTATCTATTCTTTGATAAGTTTTGTTATCTATTTTTATAGATAATCTTGCTTCTGATGGTTCTCCTTCGGCAATAATAAAATTAGCTTCTGTAATTTTAATATTTAATTCTTCTCCAGAAGGTGTGGACATTTTTACGTCCACACTCCAAAAATACTGTGTTTTATATTCGTTCATTTTTTACCAGTTAAATGTTTTTGCAAATTCTTGTTTTGAAAATTCAGCCTTTCCGCTGACTACTCCAATATCTAATGATTTTTCACTTGTTGTAGATATTTTTACTTCTACTGATTTTTCCATAAGATTAAAAGTTACCGATAAGCCTATGCCACTATCTCCACTTTTTATTCCTATTTTGTCTTCTATTGCTCCTTGTATTTTACTAGTAGCTTGAGATTTTGCTTCGCTAATAAGAACTGCTGCTTCTGGATCTTCATTTTTTTCTACAGCTTCTTTTACAGTTCCAAATACTTCTTGGATTTTTTGGAGTATTTCTACCACCTTCATTGTTCCTCCATGGGTAGTGCTTATTCCAATACCTAATTCGCTCTTAGATAATATTTTGTTAGTGTATTCTCTTGCATAAGAAAATTCACCAGATACAGGTCCTATGGAAATTTTTCCTCCAACACCAAATCCTTTTACATCTTTACCTTTTAGTCCTCCTTTGGTATCTTTATCGTAGCGTTTACTTGTGTTTCCTTTTATGCCTACTTCGCCTTTAACAAGTGCTTTTTCTGATCCTATTTCTCCTTTGGCTTCTGCTACTCCTCCAAGTTCTACGTAGGCTTCCGAGTCTGCACCTAAAGCATCTTTTTCTATTGCTTCTCTAAATGCTGTGGCTTTTCCTGTGCCGCCCCAAGCCCAGTCTGCAAATGGTGATAGCCAAGTTGATTCTTTAAATCGTTTGTGCATACCATAAGAAATTAGGTTTAATGATTGTTTGGCAGTAGTTCCTTGTGCTTCTATGTATCCTCCAAGTTTTCCTGTTATTTTGAACATTGGTATTTTAGCTCCTGCAATAAAGTCAAGTTGTGCACGAGTTTTAAAACTTCCTACTCCTTTTTCTGCCTCAAGAGTCATTTCACCACCAAGGAAGGCAATTCCTGTTGGTTCTATTGGTATCTCTACTTTTACATTAACTTTTCCGGCAGTGTTGTCGTCTGGTGCAAGTTTTTCTATTACTGGTGCCAGTCCTGTAAGAACGGAGTTAGCTGATTTGTCTGCATAATATTTTTTCAGTTCAGTTATTCTCTCGTCTCCTACGGACTCCATTGCATTTTCTTGTATTTTTTCGTCGCTTGCTCCTTTTGCAGTAAGGTTTACACCAGCTTCTGAAATAGCTGAATCTAAATAATTTCTAAATATTCTAAAACCGTAAGCTCTTTTTCTAAGGTCTTGGTCGTCTCCGTTATATTCCGCCCATACGTCTGCATATCCTCGTAGAACAATAAATTCTTTTTGTATTGCCCATAAGTTCGCTTCAGATAACAAGACAAGATTTGTTGCTTTTTTTCCTGCTTTATTTAAAAATATTTTATTATGAATATTTTCTAAAACATCTACAGACCTGTCTTTTGCTTTTCCAGAACTACTAAAGAAACCTTCATAAGTTATATCTTTAAATGCTGATACAGAACAAAGTGTTCCTTTAACAAAAGGGCTCATTTTTGTGTCCGATTTAGCTTTATGTTCATTATATTCTTTTTCAGAAGTAGATCTTTGAACTGGTTGATTATTGGAATTTATATTATTTCCAGAAAAACTGTGAATACTTTTTGTTTGGATAGGATTATAGCGAGCAGCTTTTGCTCCCTGTGTATCTGCCTCGTTTTCCAAACTGGAATTATCATTAATATTAAATTTTCCAATTTGTTTGTTTGGCTGAACTTTGCCTTCTCTTTGTTGAACAACGTGGGTAAATTCATGCCCTATAAGTTCTTTGCCTGCTTGCGTATCTGGTTTAAATTGTCCAGGTGCAAAATGAACGTTGTTACCTTGTGTAAATGCTAAAGCTCCTAAATCAGACGCAGTTTTAGAATCTTCATGAATATTTACATCAGAAAAATCTGTATCAAATGCACCTTGCATTTGTGTTATGAAATTTCCTGGCTCCTGCGTATTTCCAGAGTTAGTGTCTGTTCCGCTACCCTCTTTTAATTGAGTGGTTTGTTCTGTATTTACGGAAGAGTTATACTCTGGTGGATTTAACTGCTGTCCAATATCTGAATTATTATTTTCAGTATGGTTGGCTACTGCGTTATTGTTCTGGGTCTGAGTATTATTTTGTTTTGTTTCCATAATTTTTATTTTAATGGTAATATTATGTTCTGAAAAATTTTATCCAACACAAAGTTTGGTTAAAAGACAGTTTTTAGTAGTGTATTCACTTTTGTGTGGCATGTGTAGGGAAGCGAAGCAACCGGAACATACCACACAAAACCAAACTAATTATATCCAAGCAAATGTTAAAGCAATCGAATCATTATTTTAGTTGTTAAAATCAAATCCGTATTTTTCTTTTATCTGTTTCTTTATCTCAATGGCAGACGGTAATTTCCCTTTAAATTTATCTGGTAATTGTCTTGTTAATTGATACTCTGCAACTCCTATTGGTTTGTTGAAGTCTTTTAGTGAGAATTCTACTTCAAAGTTGTCTTTTTCGGCACAAAGAATTATTCCTATTGGCGGATTTTCATCTTCCATTCTCACCTGTTGGTCAAGTAGATTTAGATATAAATTCAACTTGCTTGCATATTCCGCTTTATATTCCCCCGCTTTTAGTTCTATTGCTACAAGACATTTTAATCCCCTGTGAAAAAACAATAAATCAACAAAATAGTCTTTCGTATTTCCTTTTAATTTATATTGGTTTCCGATAAATGTAAATCCGTAGCCTAATTCCATTAGCAACTTTTTTACATTGATAACCATCAATCTTTCTAATTCTCGTTCTTTAATTGGTTGTTTTACTCCCAGTAATTCAAGGTTATATACACTTTTCATTGCATTATCAGCCTGTTCGGATAAATGTTCTGGTAATGTTTCTCTAAAATTATGTTGTTTTGGATTTTCAAGATGATATTCGTAGGCATTTGCTTTTATTTGGTTTAATAATACATTTCGACTCCAAGCAAAACCTATTGTTGATTTCAGATAATATTCTCTTGATTTGTAATCTTTTAATTTTTGCAATATCAGAATATTTTGCCCCCAAGGAATGTCAAGTGCTAAATTGTGTAATTCGGGATAATCAACATATTCAGTGTAAAATTGTTTCATAAACCAAAGGTTTCTTTCCGAAAAGCTGATTGTTGTATCTGTAATTTCCTGTAAATCTTTGGCAAGCTGTTCTACTATGGATTTCCCCCAGCCATACTGTCTCTGTCTATCAACAATTATTTTACCGATATTAGAATATAATTCAATTTTTGCACGAATTAATTGACTTGATGCTTTTATTCTTGCTTTTTGAATTTCTTCTAATATTTGCTCTAAAAAATCTCTATAATCAATATTTTTTACGATATTACTCATTTATTGCATTTTACAATTATGAAACAGTTGTTTCAGTTTTGAAATTTTCTTTGTTTTTTAATTTGTGAAACAACTGTTTCAGTTTTTAGTTTTTCAATTCTGAAACGCCTGTTTCAGTTTCTTTTCTTTATCATTTTTATTAAATCTTCGGGTTCGTATATTTTATCATATTTCTCTTTTCTAATCTCATTACTTGTTAAATCAATTTTTATTCTTTTTAAAAATTCTTTAAAGTCTTTATTGATAGTGAGTTTGTTAATTATCTCCCAGTCTAAATTTTCTCTTGCTATTGCAGGCATTAAAATTTCAGAAGATAATGGCTCTTCAATGTCAATTTTAATAACTCCCAAATTATTGTGAGTTGTGCTGGTTGCAAAGCTATTCATTTTTTTGACAATTCCAAATTTTACAGTTAGTCTTTTTTGTGAAAATAATTTTTATTAATTAGTGTCTGGACGGAAATAGATAACAATTTATATATCAAATAAATACAAGGCTAAATCAATTTGAATGTTTAAAAACAAAAAAAGATAAAACACTGATAATCACGGTGTAAAAAAAACAGACAATGCTATAAGTTTGTAAAATACAAAACATTCAAACCAATTTAACAAGATAACACACTGTATGATTGCTTATTACCTATTTCCGTCCAGAGACTAATTAATACACTTTAATGCTAAAAAAAGGTTATATAGCTAACTACTTAATAGTTTGTTGCAGATTGTAAACCAACAAAATTAATATTATTCGAGTGTGTAACATATTGGGGGATAGCTTTTGGCTTCGCAAAGTGAAAAACTTAAGCTAATAGCCAATATCTAAAAGCCAATAGCCCCTGCGTTACACATTCATATTATTCAAGTTGTTTTTCTGGTAAATGGTCTATTATTTCTTGCAAATTATTGGTTAAATAATTGCTTTTAATATTATTTTGTTTCATCAGTTCTTTTGTCTTTTCATAATATTTAAGACAATATTCTCTATAATTCTCATAATCTGATTCGTAAAACCACATTGTTGCAATATTATTATATGTAACTGTTTCTATTTTTTTATCTGTATCTAATATTAAAAAATTGTGTTGAGAAGTATTAGCAGTATAACGAATAGAAACATTTGAATATAATGTTTCGTATTTAATATCCTTATTTTCATTTAATTGCCAAATTATAAAAACGTGTTTGTCTGTTAAAACAGGAAAAATAGGCAAGTCGTATTCTAATGCTATGGCATATAAAATATAAGAATAAGTATCACAATCGGCTTTTCTATTTTTACTGTCTCCTGTAAAAAAATGAAAAAAAAGATTGTTTGTTCGTGAAAAATCTACACTTACATTAAATTTCTCATCTAAGTATTCTTGTTGAATTTGGATTAAAAAGTTTCGCACAATTAAACGTATTTCAGCAGAATTATTTTCTAATAATAGTTGCTGTGTATATTTGTTTATTGAAACTCCGTTTAATTCATCTTTTTCAAAATTCTCAATTTCTTCTTTTGCTCCCAAAACAATAGAATCTAAAAGAGAATAAGCATTTTCTAAATTTGCGTCTTTGTCTATTAGCGAAAAATACTCTTCATAATTTAATTTCAATATATTTTTCACAACAACATATTTACACACTTCGTCATTCTCTCCTGTTTGAGAAAGAACAGGAAAAACAAAAAACAGCAATATTATTGATAATGCATATTTCATCTATTTTTAGTTATGATTTTTTTTGTAGAACTTCTCTAAATTTTACAACCCGTATGCTCTACAATGATGTGATATGTTTTTTATATCGAATACGGCTTGGTTTTCGGCGGGTTCTCGCACCCAAGTCAATTATTAGTAATTTGTATAAAGTTCATTCTTTTGTTCATTATTGCACTTTGAACCCGCTGAAATCCAAGCTGCTGTTAGCGTTCTATGTTTTCATTATATTCTTTCAGTAACTGATTTATATGATAATCCCTTTCTTCTTGAATTTCTTCTTTTACTTTTTGATATTTCCTTTTTCTAATAAATTTTATTCTACTTTTCCAAATTAAATCTCCATTCTCATTCAAAAAATATTTCTCGTAATTTAAATCCTTTGTCCTTCCTTTTAGTATATAAATCGCTTCTAATGCTTTATCACATACTCTTAAAGGTTTAACATGCCATCCACATCCCCCTGACAACCAATCAACAAATGGGTGATTATTAAGATACATAAATCTTTTGTCTTTTAAAAATGGAATAATTATACTGATATTTAAACTATCACCAATCATAACTAAGTTTTCTATATAAGTAGCCCATAAACGTATATCTTCCCTTGTTATCACAGAATCTGGATACATAAATTTTGAATGATAACGAATATAAATACTTGAAATATCATTAGAATATTTTTCAATTTCAGGAAAACTACATCTTTTTGAGCAAAACCATCTTAATGGTTTATCATAATAAAGACTTTCATCTGAAATATTTGTTCTGTAATAAGCAACAAATTCTTGCATTGTATTTGGCAAAATTTTTGAAACAGACCATGTTTCATCAAAATAATACATTGTAGTATCATTTTTTAAGTCTTCTTTTAAAAAAACAATAACAAGACTATCGTTATAGTAGTTTTCATTTAAGTATGTCAATATATGTTTTTTATTTCTTGGTGCTAATGTTGTATTTTTTAAAATTTCAATGTATTGATATGTTGATAATGCATCTGCAACTTCTGTTGTAAATAATAACCTGTTTAAATCATCATATATAGCTTCTGTATTATTCTGGCAATGCAAGTTATTTATGAACTTATCAACCAATTCTTCAACTTGTTTTTCCGTTGGTTTACACCAATAAAATTCAAAAAATAAACTGTCAATATAAAGCTCTTTAATCTTTCGTTTTTTATGTCTGTATTTGAAAACATCAAATTCCAAGACAAACTTAATTAGATTAGTGTCATTTTTGTGTTTTTCATTATACAAAATTGCATTAAAAGAATTTGAGAATGGGATACCAAATTTGCTTTGATTAAATATTGTTATACCAGGTGGTATTTTATTATATCTATTTATTCTTATAACAGTTCGTCTATTATAATGGTTTGTCCTATTAAAGTATTCATTTTTTTGCAAAAATGTAAACGTTATTGAAGGACTAAATCCTGAAAGTAAAGTGTCCTTTTTATGCTCTATTTCTAAATAGATCCAATTAGAATCCGTTACTGTGACATATTTTTTCACATAAATATTTACTTTAATATCATTATTTTCAATATATTCAAATTTGCAAAAATTATTTTGTCCAAATAAAATTGAACTATATAAAACTGACAATATAATTATTAAATATTTTTTCATTATTTTTATTGACGCTAACTCCCAAATCATTGAGAGCCGTGCGGGTTGCAAAGTTATTCATTTTTTCTGATAATCCCAAATTTTACAGTTAGTCTTTTTTTTTAATAATTTTTCTTTTTACATCTTTATTTCCCTGTTTCATATCCATTTATAATTGAAAATCATTTTTATTAGATAACCTTTCCTTCTTTTATTCGCTCTTTTTTTATACCTTCATTAAGTATTTCTATATCAACTATTTTACTGTTGTTGTCGGCTGCATGAATTGCACAATATTTTAGAACATTTACAATACTTCCTCCTGTAATCTCGTATTCTTCGGCTATTTCTTTTAAGTTTATTTCTGGGTCTAGTTTTAATGATTTTGAGAAATAATTTTGCCACAGTTTAAGTCTCTGTTTTGCTTTTGGCATAGGAAAATATAGTATTGACTGAAATCTACGAGTAAAAGCTTCGTCCATATTAGACTTTAGGTTAGAAGCTAAAATTATTGTTCCATTATAATTTTCTGTTCTTTGCAGAAGATATGCAACCTCCTGATTAGCATATCGTTCTTGCGACGACTGTGTTTTTGTTCGTTTACCAAAAATAGCATCTGCTTCGTCAAAAAACAGTATCCAGTCTTTATTTTCTGCCATATCAAAAATGCGAGCAAGATTTTTTTCTGTTTCACCAACCCACTTAGAAACTACCATAGATAAATCTATTTTATACACATCTTTTTTCGTCTTTTTACCAAGTAAAGAGGCTGCAAAAGTTTTTCCAGTTCCAGGTGGTCCGTAAAATAAAGCTCTGTATCCAGGTTTTATTATTTCGTCTAATTTCCATTCATTAAGTATTTTATTGCTATGTTTTATCCACAATAAAATATCGTCCATGTCTCTAATTAAATTTTCGCCAGCAATAAAATCTTCCCAAGTTAATTTTGTTGTAATAAGTTTTGCAGGAAATTTTGAACTAAAATTTGGTTTTGCTGCTTCTCCAAAGGTGAAAAGTTCAAAAAACTCTTGCGAAATTTCGAGAGTTCCGCTTAATTCTGGTTCGTTGTCTTCTGCTGGGGATAGTTTTAAAATATTATGTTTTATAAAAAGATGTTCGTTTCGGAACAATTTTATAATAGCAAGCTTGGTGTGTAAACTGCTTGCTCCTGCAAGAAATGCAAGAGTTTCTCCCATAGGAACAAAGCCAGAATGATTTTTTGCTTTTATTCCTCCAAACTCAGTAAAAACTCTGTTAAACTGTTTGTTTCTTGTAAAAAAAACATCTAATACTTGTGGTTGTAAATGTGATGCAAGCGTAAGTATTATTGCTAACCTTTCAAGTCCAGAAAACTTGTAGTGTATTATAAATCTTGAATATACAGAGTTATCGAGGCTTAGGTCTGGTGGTTCAGTATTTAGGGTTTGAGTTTTATTTTGTTCACTAAAATATAGTTCAAATCTAACTTTTATTACTTCTCTAAGCCAATTTATCTCTTTCTGTAAAGAAATTATGTTTGAATTTAACATTTGGTTGTTGGTTTTTTGCTTTTAGCTGTTGGTTTTTAGCTATTGGCTTTTTAGTCGCATTGCGAAGCCAAAAGCCAAAAACCAATTGCCAAAAGCTATTCTTTTATAACTGTAACAATATTTTCTACAACAAATGTAAGTTTTTCGATAGATATTTCGCTTGCTTGTGAGTTCATGTCTGGTTGTTCCCATTTTAATACATGGGTGAGTGTTAGCTCCCAGGTAAATACATGTTCTCGTAGTTCATTTAATAGCGAAATAACCACTACTTCTCCATATCCGTCTTCTCTATTTACGGTATTGTCGTGCCAAGTTTTATAATCTTCGTCGCTTGCAAATAGTGCTTTTGTAAGAACTACGTCGTCAAATTGTTGTAAGCCAGGTTGTGCTGTTACCCAACCAGTTTTTCCGTCGCAGTAATTCATTACATCAAGTGTAGATGTTAGTCCACTTACTTCGGAGCATACTATTGTTATGTCGCTCCAACTTACTTCAAAGTTATATTTTGCTATGGGGTATGCTTGTTCGTCTGCCATTTTTTAGGATTTTAAAATAGATGTTTTCTTAAAATTCAAATGTAATTATATTTTTTGATTTTTTACAATTTTTTTACATTTTTTTTTTAGTTGTCAAAATAAGGAAATTAATAAAAAGAGGGTTTGAAAAATAAAATTTGTTACAACAATAATATCTTTTTTCTTTTTTATCAAATATAATAGGATAACAAAAAGTAAACAATGCTTATTTTCTTTTTATATATTTCCGTAAAGCATTTACTGTCAGGTTTTCTATTGGACTAATAACTGTAGCAATAATAATATTGGTAAAAAATATTGTAACTGCAATTCCTATTGCGAAAAATTGAAAAATAGGACTTACAAAATTTTCAAAATATTCAAAAATAATAACAATAGCGATACTAATTAATCGTCCTGCTATTTTTTCGGACTTGCCTTTTTTGTATAAAATTACTGCTACCACCAAAAGTGAAAATATGAAAAATATTTGCCCTGCAAAGAACCACCAACTCTCATACCAAGGAATTTTAACTGTAAAAGAATAAGTTCCTACTTCACTAATTTTACCTTTTGAATTTCTTGCTTTTATGTTAAGAGTGTAATCTCCCCACGAGAGATTTGTATATTCGGAATAGGGGCGGTTTGTCCAGTTTGTTGGTTCTTGGTCTAATCCTTTTAAAAAATATTGGTATTCTATATCGGCAATATTGTAGTATTGAGTTGCCGCAAAGGTAAAACGAAAGCTATTGTCTGAATAATGAAAGGAATAATATTGTTCTTCTGGTTGTTCTAAGGATTGTAAGCTGTCGTTAATATTTACAAAAGCTCCTCCAAAAATAATACTTTCGTCGGAGCGGCGATTACAACTTCGTATATTTATTCTATAAGTTTTACTTTCTTTTTCATTATAAATTAATGAAACTCCTTTGCTAAAAGCAATCCAAAGTTGCGACTCTGAGTTTTCGTAAATAGAATAGACTGCATTATCTATTGCCCCATTTTCTTTGTTTATTTTATATAATTCTTTGCCTTCTGGCGACATAATAATACAGCCATTGCTCACACTGCCAAGAGCAAAATTGCCATTTTTAAGTCTTTTACCACTTTTAATATCATATTTTAGAAAATCAGAAGTTAAAGAAGTAAACTTGCCCGAAGTTGGTTCAAAAATAAGCAGACCATTGTTGGGTGAATTTATCAATAATTTATTATCATCAAAAGGCATCATTATGTAAGAAATAAGATGTTCTCCATCTTTTATTGGTTTTAGCTCTTTTTTTTCTAACTTTAGTAATCCAAAGGCTTCGTCTATCAAAAAGAACTCATTATTTAGACTTGTTAGACTATAAAAATAGCTATATGCTTGAACAACTTCAAATTCCAAGCTTTTTTCGTCCATTATAAATAGAAGTTGGTCGCTTAAAAATGCAATTTTACCGTCTATTTTTTCAATACTAACAATACGACCAAAATCTGCATATTGTTCTGGTATTTTTGATTTTATTGAAACATAAATCATTTCTCCGTTTCTTTTTGGAGCAAGATAGCCTATTTCATTTTTGCCACCAACATATATTCGTCCAATATTGTTTTTTGTGAGAGCAAAAGCTTCCACCGAATTAGGCAACAAAATTAATCGCCACGACAATCCATCGTATTCATACACGCCCTCTGGCGAGGCAAAATACATTATCCCTCGCAAATCTTGCACAATATTCCAATATTGATTTGTTGCATCTTTTTTGTCATTACTAATATTTTGCACATTAATCTCTTGTGCAAAAAGATTGTTTAATGAAAATAATAATATAATAATAAATAATATTTTTTGATATTTCAACATAAAAATATAGTTCTTAGTTTTTAGTTCTTAGTTTGGCTCACATTGAAAAGTTGAGGAGGAGTAATTACGAACCGTATCAAAAAGTTAGAAATTACTCTAAATTTTACAACCTGTATGCTCTACAATGATGCTGATATGTTTAAAATCTTTTTTCATTCTTCTCAAATAGCGGAATACCGAATTTTTCTAAAAACTCAACTTCAAAATTCATCCATGATGTATCTTGACGAGGATATGTATTTGGTGTAGAAACATAAGCTTCTAAATTTAGTCCTAAATAATTTTTATCAAGTTTTTCATCGAAGTAATCAATTGTGTTTGAAAGTTGCTTTATTGCCTTTTTTCTATTTTTTCTTATTGCTCGAACTTCTTGACTTGTTGCATTTAACTTAAATTCTAAAAAACAAAAATCTTTCTTGCTAAAAATAACAGTATCGCAATATGATGTCCCAAAATTTAATAATCCATTTTTACCATCAATTGGAATGAAAAAGATTTCTAAACTTTGTTCGTTATATACTGAAAAGCACTTACCCATTTCGTTACAACTTTGATAAATTTTAGACATTCCTTGAATGTCAATTATGTAAAACATATCACTTGTTTCAGTTTGAACAAAATTATCAATATTATTATCTACTTTTTGTAAATCTTTTTTTAGTTTATTTATTTTGTTCATTTCCGTGCAAAGGATTTAGAGTGAATAGAATATAGTTTATTGAAATCGCCACTTAATATTTCAGATACTGTATCTAAATAATTTTGATTTATTAACCCTGTTTCTTGATTTACAATATTTTCACAATAAACACCTTCTGCTATATCTTGAACATTACCTGTTAAAGAATATGCAGCAAAATCGATTTGTTTTAATCTAATATCATTTTCAATTATTTCATCTACTTCATTTACTGAGTTCGAGTTTTTTTCAACAACTCTTCCTGCAAATAATAAATTATTAAAAACTGTTAAGACGTATGGACTGTGGGTTGTAATAATTAATTCATTTCCTTGATTAACAAAATATGCTAAAAGTTCAACTACTAATTTTTGAGCAACTGGAAATAAATGGGCTTCTGGTTCTTCAATTACTCTCAATGCTTTTTGTTTCTCAATTAAGGTTAAAAATATGTCTTGTAATATTCTTATCACTTCTTGTTGACCAGAAGATGAATTGTGAAGATGAACAGTTTGTCCTGTTTTATTGTTTATTATAATTTTTTCATTTCCGCCATATTGTTCTAAAATATATTTGCCTTTTAGTATAGCACTTATTTTTTTTTCCAAATTTAGAAAATCTTTTTTTGGTAATTCATCTTTCTTTAAGTTAGACGTGATTAATTTTTCAAAACTGCCATGCTTTTTAAAAACACTTTTAATCTTAGATATTCTTTCTATAAAATCTAACATTAATATTTCATCAATAGCTTGGTCATTTATACTGTTTATTGAAGACTTTATATTTTCAATTTTATTTTGGGTATTTGCGAATAAATATTTTTCAAATAAGTCAGAATAGCTTACTGTTGCATTTCGTCCGGCAATTACATATAATGAGGAACTTTGATGACAGTCAAATAAATTATTAACAAAGTCTGATATGTTTTTTATATAATTATTTTCTGCTCCTTTTTTTATTATTTTATCAAACGCTGATGGGAAATTAGAGGAGAGGTTCTTTTTTAAGATTGATTTTTGCCCTTCTTTTTTTATTTTAGTTGCATTAGTTTCGATTTCATTTTTTAAATTAGGACTAAACTCTACAAATAGTTTTTTTTCTAAATCAATAGTTAAATATATATGGTAATCTTTTTCAACATTGTAATAGTAAGTTATTTTAAATTCAGGAATATCTGTTGGTTGCCCAAAATAAAGTTCGTATTTATTTTTAACAGGAATAAATAAATCATTTTTTAGGTTAAATTTCTTAAATCTATTTTCAAACTCTTCGTCCCTAAGTTTAAATAGATATTCTTCTTTTGAGTATTCTTTGTATGTTTTAATAAAATATTCGTCTTCAAGAAATGAATTGTCTTTGTATATACCATTAAATAATTCATCTCTAATTGATTTGAAAAAATAGATTAACTTTGCGATTGTGCTTTTTCCACTTGCTTGTTCCCCAATAAGAAGTAATATTTTTTTTATTTCAATTTCTGCATCTTTTATTGCACCGAAATTTTTAATTACTATTTTTTGCATATTGAATTATTATTTATTACGATTTAAATTTCAAATTTAGTTATTATTTCTGATTTATATGTTTTTTTTCAATTACCTATATCGGATAAATCATTGTGAGCCGTGTGAGTTGTAAAGTTATTCGTTTTTTTTGACAATTCCAAATTAAAATGACTTTGTTTTTTTTAAATTATAGATTAACTTACAAACAGTAAGGATAATAGCTTTAAGAAATATAAAAAAAGAAAACTAAATGTTTTACATTATCCTCCTCTACTTTTCAAAGTGAGCTATTAGTTGGCTTTTGGCCTCGCAAAGCGACAAAAAACTAAGTCAATAGCCAACCGCCCTGAAAACACTTATTTTATTTTTAAAAAAATTGTTCTTTCGTTGCTATTTCCTACTCTGTCGTATGCAATAATTTTTATTCTAAGTGCTTGCCCTTTAATAAAGCCAGATATTGGTTTTCTGTAAACAAGTTTTTCTCCATCATTTATGGTATAAAATATGCCTTTTATTCCTGCAGTAGCATCGGTTGCAGAAATATGAAGTAAAGAATATGGAGTTACCGAGAATATATTTTCACTTTCTTCAATACCACTCGGAGTTAGCACTATTTTTATTTCGGGAGCGGTGTTGTCTGCAACAACTTCTATGCTCTTTTTCGTTTCACGATTAGAAACATTGTCAATTGCATAATATGATATTTTTTTATTACCATTTCCTTTTACTGAAAAAGGCTTGTCATATTGGCGATTTCCTGCTCCAGTGTTATAATATATTTTATTAATTCCAGACGCATTGTCTCCCGACGAAATTTTAAGTTTTGTTTTGGAGCTTACAATTATTTTGTCGGCAGGCTTAAAAGTTTCGCCAACAAAAGAAATTGAACTATTTGGTGGTTCTGTATCAATATAAATTTTTTGAGTTTCTTTTTTTATATTTGCAACTTTGTCTTCTGCAAAATAATTAAAATAATACAACCCATTTTTCTGAGGAAAACTTATATTTTGATTTACATATTCTTGTGTTTTACCTCCACTAATATTATATTTAATATTTTTTACTTCGGTTGTTTTCTCTTCTGCCGATAAAGAAATTGTGCCATATTTGGATAAGTAAAGTGTGCTTCCTTTGGTGTGCTGCGAACCATGTGCCAAAAGTTCTATTTCTGGCGGATTTTGGTCAATAATTATTGGCAAAAATTGGATACGTTCCTTATTTTCAACATTATCAGTTGCATAATAATATAAGGTGTGAGTCCCCTCGCTGAGTTTTGCAAAATCGGTAGAAGAGATTTTACTGCGATATATGCGAGCTTTTTCTTCTTTATCAAAATAATAATAAATATTAGCAACTCCCGACAAATTGTCGGTTGCAGTGAGTGAAATTTTTGATTTATTTGATAAAATATTTCCAAAATTATTTGCCCCAAATTCTGCAACTGTCAGAGGCGGAGTAATATCAATAATAAAACTATCTACATGATTTTTTTCCTGATTTTTAACGCTGTCAATTGCATAATAACTAATAGTATATTTTTGCTCACGGCTAAATATTTTTAAATCGGATTTGTATTTACCAAACTCCGAGCCATTTACAGAGTATAAAATAGCATCTAATCCCGAACTTGTTTTTTTGTTGTCTTCTGATGATAATTTTAAATTCAAATTATTTCCATAATAAATTGTTTTACCAACAGTGTATTTTTTGGCTCCGCTGTAAACTGCTTTTGTTTTTGGCGAAATTCCATCAATTGGAATTTTAAAACGTTGATTTGTGAACGAATTTTTAATTTTTAGCTCATTAATTCCGTGTTTGTTAAACATTAACGGTTTGTTGTCTTCTGTTAAAACAAGGTATGATTTTGCATCTTCGTCTGGCGAAGCTGATATTTTTATATAAAATGGTAAATTTGTTGAACCAATAAGTTGCTCGTTGCCCATTATCCAATTTTTTGGGTGTTGCTCTGTTTGTGTGATAATTTTTCGTGTTTTTTCTTCGACTCGGATAAAAACATTTTGAGGTTCTTCTCTATTGTTCACGTTGTCGGTAGAATAGAAACTAAAATTATAAATTTGTCCTGTTTCAAAAAAAAGAGTGTCTGTATAAATTTGCTCTGTTTCGTTGTTGATACTAAGAAAAGTCTGTTTTACTCCCGCTTCCATGTCGGTAGATTTTAGCACAATTCCAGTATTTCCTGAAATAATTAATGTGTCTTTGTTCCAAAAACAGGATTTTGTAGTTTTATAATAGGTTTTTGGTGGGGAAATATCAAGATAAATACTTTTACGATATTTTTGACTTCTGTTTTCTACCTTATCAAAAGCAAAATATGTAATTCTGTGCAAACCAGAACGGTTATCCAAAGTAAACTCATTTTCGTATTTTAAATTTGGGTCTGTATTTAATTCATATTCAATTCGTTCTATTTGAGAAAGCGAGTCCGAAGCTGTTATAGATATTTGAGGTTGTGAGGCAACAAAACTGGTGTTTTCTTTTTCAAAAATATTTCCAGACACAATAAGTTCTGCTTTTGGTAATTCTATATCGTAAATAAATTCCCACTTATTTATTTCTTCTATATTTCCCACATTATCAACTGAGTAGTAAGTTAAAGAATACGAACCTGCTTTTAATTTTGTTAATTCTATAGGCTTTATATATTTCTCTTCTTTTTTATCGTTAATTTTATAAAAAATAGTTTTTACTCCCGACAATTCGTCGGCACTTGTGAGAACTATTTTTGCTTCTTTAGATAAAATATTTTCATCATAAATTCCACTAATTTCTCGTTCTGTTTTTGGAGAAGTTAAATCTACATAAAATTTTATAGCTTTTGGAGTTTCAATATTTCCAACATTGTCAATAGAATAATAATTTATAGTATGCTCTCCATTTTCAAAACTTTGATTAAAATTTTGGATATTTTCAAAAGTAGAATTATTTTTGGAAATAAAAGCACTATTCCAACCAGATAGTTTGTCGGTTGCATTGATTTTTATTTTTAAATCTTTCCCGTAAAAAGTTGCTTTTTTCGTTTTATATTTTTGAGCATTTTTTAAAAATATTTCTGAAGCAGGGGCAGTTGCATCGCCATAAATATCATAGCATTGTTTAATTTTTTTTGTTCCATTTTTAGTTTTTAATGCCACATTATTACAAATTGTATTTTTGCCTTCCGAAAAATACATTTCGTCGCCAGTGCTTGGTTTTGCTTCCGTTGTAATTCCTTGCCCGTTTGGTTGGCTGGAAATATTTAGAAAAACAGGCAAAGAACATGGAGCAAAAAGTTTACCCAAGTCATTGGTATAATATACTTTTTGATGCTCCAACTGTTTTGCCGTTTGCGAAAAAGTGAGATTATATGTTAAAATCAATATAAATATTGATAAAATTTTATGGTATTTAAACTGTAATTTATTTGTTGTAATCACTTTAAAATTAGTCTAATCTGTTATTATTATTTTTATTTCTGTTACACTTTTTCCTGTAATTTTGGATATTTCTTCAATATTATTCCCTTTGTATAATAATTTAAAAATTGTTTTTTCGGTTTCTGCTTTTTGTTTTTCGGTTTCTATTTGTTCTATAATTTCTCTACTTTTTGCTATGCCGTCTATAAGTCCATTTTCGTAAAAACCTTTTTCGTATTCTTTTATGCCTTCGGTTATTTTTTTCGTATTTTTTATGTAAATAAAATCTTCTTGGTTAAAAAATTTAGTAATCAGCCTTTTTATGACTTCTGAAAAAACTGGGTCTTTTTTATATTCTTGAAAATCGGAGATTGTATTGTTAAAATTTCTTGTTTTTTCGGCAAGTTCAAACCAGTTTTGGTATTTTACGTTGTTTTTATTTTTAACAATATTATGTTGAAACATGAATATTAATTTATTCCTTTGCAAAAAATCAAGCGAGTTACTGTTGTTGTTTAAAATTGCTAATATTTCTTGTCTTTTTAATAAAAGGTCTTTGATTTTTTCCACACTCCAAAGTTCGGGGTCTCTGATAAAATTGGCGAGTTTGTCTGGATAATTTGAATAACTCATAAAATTTTCCTCAAAATTAAGAGACTCATCTACAAGCCAAACAAGAGTTATTGTTGGCACTAAACGACGATAATCTTTTATTTCTTTTTCCGAACTTCCTGTGCTTATGTGTTTTACCGGCAAATTTTCTAACTGCAAACCTGTATTTATCGCATGATACAAAAAAAAGCGTTGGATAATATCCGGTTTGTCCCACTGTTGCATTTCTATTATTATGTGCCGATTTTCTGTTTTGCAACGAAAGTCAAATTTTACAGAACGAGAGTCGTCTGTTAGCAGATTATTTTTTTCAAGATGTTCTATTTCTTGAATTGAAATATCCAAAAAATCTTCTAAAAAACGTTTAGCGATTTTTAAATCCGAAAATATTTTCTTAAAATACCGGTCGTAATTTAGTGGGGCGAGATAGCCTGTTTTGAATTTTTTGTTTAACATAATTTTTCTAATTTATTAATTTAACACAAAGATACAAAAAAAACTTTTCTAAAGTTAGAAATAATTATTCTAATCGTTGTAGTCGTCTGCTGTTAGTTTTCGTATTTTAAACTGAATTTCTTTTTCCGACTGCTGTTTTAGGTTATCTGTGGCTTTTATTTTTATGGTATAAGTTCCTACTTTATCCATAATTATAGCTGTTTTGTATTCTTTAAATGGAGACTTATTGATAGAATAAGTTACATTTTTTAAACCAGATGACATGTCGGTAGCGGCGAGAAATAAATTGGTGTATTGTGCATAAACATTCACTCCTTCGTCGCCTGTTTCAAGTGGCGAAACGCTAAAAATTTCTTTTATTTCGGGAGCGGCATTATCAGTAATAAATAATAAAATATTATCTCCCTCCCTATTATTTACATTATCTATTGCCCAGTATCTGCATAAAAAATTTCCCTCTTTGGTAACTTGAAAATCGTTAGTGTAGGTTGTTTGTTGTTCGTTACCTACAACATATACTATTTCTTTAATTCCAGAATGAGCATCTGTTGCTTTCAAATTAATTTTGGTGTCTTTATTTATCCAAATAGTAGTGTTTTGGGCATAAAAATCTCCCGACATTTTATATTTTGTAGCTGGTGGCACTAAATCCATTTGATATTTTTTCCGTTTATTTGTAGATTTATTTCCAAGTTTATCTTCTGAATAATAAGTTACAGAAAAAGGTCCTGTTTTTAATGAAAGTGGAAATGGATTTTCGTAAGAAGTAAATTTATTGCTGTTATTTATAGAATATTTGATGTTCTTTACCTCACTTTTATCATCGGTCGCCGAGAAAGTTATTAGCGACTGTGCCGAAACATATTCTGTTATTCCTTCTTTATGAATTGCTCCTTTTATAGTTATAGTTGGTTTTGGAGATTCTTTATCATAGTAAAAGTCAAATTTTTTCAGTTCTTCTTTATTGTTCACGTTATCAACAGCATAGTAACTTATTGTGTGATTTCCATTGCTAAGGCTTTGGATATTTATTTTGCCTACGTAAATAGAAAAACTGGAACTATTATCAAATTTATAATATATTTTCTTAACACCAGATGAATTATCTTTACTTGTTAAAACTATTTTTGTTGCACTTGATAAAATATTATCAATAAAATTATTTTCCACAGAGTTTATTGTTTCGGGAGCAGATAAATCAACAATAAATTTTACGGTTTTAGGTTTGTTAAAATATCCGACCATGTCCACAGCGTAATATTGCACAAAAAAATCTTTTTCTGTGGTAAAATCAATAGGAGCAGAGTTTACGTTGTAAGGCTTACCATCTATTGATATTAGCATGTTTTTTACGCCAGAATACTCATCTTTTGCAGAAAAAGTGCAGTTTAATTTTTGTCCAAAATAAGTTTTACCATTAGTTGTATATTTTGGAGCATTATTAAATTTATGCGAAATTACTGGAGGTTCACCATCTGCAAAAAATCTGAATTTTGTTTCGTCCAGACTAATGGCATTTATCCACCGAACGTATTGATTTCCAGACATTTCAATTTTTATGCCCTCTTTGTTCTTTTCGTAGTTCCCATTCTTATTTATATCTACATTATCCAATAAATAAGAGGGTGAGCCATCTTCTGCCGAAGGCGACAGGCGAATAAAAACAGGAAGGTCGCTGGGCCAATATAATTCCTCTTCTTCAATGTTTTCATACACTGCTTTGGTGTGTTCTAACTGATTAGCTGGACTAACATTTTGACTGATTGCCTTTTGTGCCGAAAATAATAAAAGCAATATGCTTAAGAAATAAATGTGTTGAGTTTTCATTTAATAAATGTGTTATTTTTTTAAAAGTTATTTTTATACTCCCTTGCAAAGCTTGGGTGTTTATATATCTGTTTATCAGGAAATTATTAGGTTTTGCATTGTTGGTTTTTACTAAATTTAATATTTATACTAAAAAAGGTTTAGTTGTTTCTTAGATTTACTTAATTAGTGTCTGGACGGAAATAGATAACAATTTATATATCAAATAAATACAAGGCTAAATCAATTTGAATGTTTAAAAACAAAAAAAGATAAAACACTGATAATCACGGTGTAAAAAAAACAGACAATGCTATAAGTTTGTAAAATACAAAACATTCAAACCAATTTAACAAGATAACACACTGTATGATTGCTTATTACCTATTTCCGTCCAGAGACTAATTACAAAATGCAAAAAGTAAAGATTTTAACCTAATTCAGTATAACATATTTGTTTATCAGAGAAATATTAGTCTCTTAATCCTGAAATCGGTGTTTTTTTTGCATAATATTATTCAAAACTTCATAATTTTTCCAGCTTGTCTTGCTTAGGTTTTATATCGCTAAATTTCATTAAATTTAATGTTGTGCCCACTCCGAAGTGTATTTTTGCCAAACTCAATGTTTCTTTACAAAAACAATTGCAAAGATATAATTTTTTTTTATTAAATATTGAAAAAAGTGGTTACAAAAGGTAAACAAAAAAGATAAATATCTTTAGCTATATAGAATTTTACAAATGTAAATAGATTTTTTATCTGAAAAAATAATTAGGAGATAAAATGTAGATATTCTTTTTCATATTATTATAATTCCGTTTTTAAATGTTTTTCTTTATATTTTCAACTTATATATAAACATTTAATAATCAGACATTGTTTTATGTAAATAAGTATGAATTTATAAATCCGAACAACTACAATTTGACTTAGAGCGACAAAAAACGTATCTTTATAAAAATATGAAATGTATTTTTTAAATAATTTAAAATTACAAAATTATTTAAACTCACGAAAATAATAAATCCCCCTTGATTTAATTTTCAACAATCTTACTTAAAATGAAATATAAACAAAAAACATTAAGCTTAGTTTTTGCAATTTTTTTAATTGTTTCACTAAATTTCACAGGATATTCACAAATAACCGTTGATGACACTACACCTGGAGGAGTAGAAACTTTTACTGTTCCTGCTGGTGTTACTTCACTTACCGTAGAATGTATTGGTGGTGGCGGTGGTGGTGGTGCTGCCGTAGCTACAGGAGCAGGTGGCGGTGGCGGTGGTGCTTATTCCATGGCTGTAATAGTTGTAACTCCCGGACAAAATATTAGCTACACTGTAGGTAGTGGTGGTCCAGGAGGACCAATGGCAGGAGATGGACAAAATGGAAGTGTTAGCTCTTTTGGAGTAGGACCAACATTAGTATCAGCAACTGGCGGAACAGGAACAGTTGCAGATGCTCCACTTGGCGGAACTGGAGGTTCTTCTGGGAGTTGTATCGGTGATGCTTCTTTTAGTGGTGGTGTTGGTGGTAATTTTACAATGGTTATGGGATTTTTTCCCGCAGGTGGTGGCGGCGGTGGTGCTGCAGGAGCATTAGGAGTTGGAGCAACAGCAGTAGGTCCACTTGGAGGTGCAGGAACAGCACCAGGAGGAAATGGTGCTGATGGAGGAAATGGAGGCTCGCCAAGTCTAGAAGGTTTATTTGTTGGACAAACAGGTTCTAGTCCAGGAGGTGGTGGTTCTGGTGGTGGAACTGGTGGTGCAGGTGCTTCTATTGGAGGTGATGGTGCAGACGGTTTAGTTAGAATAACTTATGCCGCTTCATGTGGTCCGGGAACACAGCCAAGTAATAATTCTGTTGGTTCAATAACTGGAACTTCTGCAACAATAAGTTGGACTGCTGGAAGTGGAAGTGGAGGAGAGGTTATTTTCTTAAAACAAGGAAGTGCAATAGGAACAGACCCTGTGGACAATACAACTTATGCTGCAAATTCTGCATTTGGTTCTGGAGACGAAGTTGAAGTTGGTGCTTTTGCAATTTATAATGGTAGTGGAACTTCTGCACCAGTAACAGGATTAGTAGCAAATACTACTTATTATTATTCTGTTTTTACATATAATTCTGCAGGACCTTGCTATTTATCTCCAACAACAATAACGGGTAGTTTTACAACATTAGCTTGTGTGCCACCTGCAATTCAACCTTCTGATCCTTCAGTTGCTTGCTTAGAACACGAGACTCTAAGTTTTACTTTTACTCGTGGAAACGGGCAAAGGGCAATTGTTGTGGCAAAAGCTGTTACAAATGTAGATGCAGACCCAGTATATAGCACAATTTATACAGCAAATCCAAATTTTGGAAGTGGAACACAAATAGGAACAGGTAATTATGTTGTTTATGATGGCAACGATGCAGGAACTATTACTGTTCCAATAACTGGATTAACACCAGGAACAGAGTATTTCTTTAAAGCCTACGAATATGACGAATCTCCAAATTGTTACAATCCAAATTCGCCTGCAAATGCAAGTGGAACAACACGTAATCCTGCATTTTATTCATCAAGCACAACATCGCAAAATACTACAAATGTAGAACGTAATGCTTTGGCACAAGATGTTATTCTTTTAACTGTTGTTGTAAACGGAGGTGAAGATTATGCAGCTACAATGAATTCTATTACATTTAATTCCAATGGAACAACAAATACTGCAACAGACTTAACAAATGTTAGAGTTTTTTATACAGGTAGTGATAATACTTTTTCTGATGAAACTCAATTTGGTAGCACTTTTACCACTTTTGGAACAAATACTGCAAACGATAATTTTGCTTTATTACAAGGAAATAATTATTTTTGGATAGCCTACGATGTGAAAAATACTGCATCACTCGGAAATGTTTTAGATGCAGAAGTTACATCTATAAATATAACAGATTATAATGGAACATCAAATGAAACACCAACTGCCACAGCACCGGCAGGAAGCAGGTTAATTATTAACGAGCCTTGCGGGATTGCAACACCAGTAGCAAAAGCTCCACAAGCAGGTTGTAATACTTCAACAAGTCAAGGAGAATTTTTACAGGCTGTTTCGTTTGGAACAGAAGGTGGAACTTCTGATTATTCGTTTTCAGGTTCTTGTGCACCAGCAGTTAGTTACTATGACAGAACTGCAACAAATAATTTTACGGTTTTAGAGGGTTCTACTAATAATCTTAGTATTACTTGGAATGACTGGTTGGGTTTATTTTATGAATACAATGTATGGATAGACTGGAATAATAATGGTGATTTTCGTGATGCAGGTGAAAGATATCCTGCATCAGGAGGGGTAGCTGTAGGAAGTCCTATTAATAATATCCTAATACCTGTTACTGCAACTTCGGTTAAAATGCGAATATGGGTGCAAGCTGATGTTAGTTGGGATTGTCCATATAATGTTTCAAACGGACCATCAAGTACTTCATTAGGTCAAATAATGGACGTTACAGTATTAATACCAGATGCAACAGGACCATTACCTGCACCACCATCTGGAGTTTCTTGTGCCACACTTGCACCAACCGTAACAACACCAGTAAATTACACACACGAAGAAACAGCAAGTCAGTTGACTGCCACAGGAACAAGTCTTTTGTGGTATTCAGATCCAAAAGATGGAGTAGGCTCAGGGACAGCTCCTACACCAACTACAAATTCCACAGGAACTCAGACTTATTATGTTTCTCAAAATACAGGTTGTGAAGGACCAAGAACACAAATTGCTGTAAGAGTAGAAACTCCTGCTTTTCCCACAGCACCAGTTGCAAGTGTCTCTTCACAAGCAACATGTGTAGATGGTGGAGAGATAGACCTTTCTGGTTTGCCAACTCCTGGAACATGGACTATTGAACCAAGCACAACAGCAGGTTCGGGTGGTTCATATACTTTTTCCGACCTTGACCCTGGAAATTATAGCTATACCGTAATTAATAGTATAGGTTGTATATCTCCTGAATCAAATATTGTAACAATAGATGCTTATCTAACAGAACCAGCATCTTTAAATGGGCACTACAGGATTTAGAGTGAGAGAAATCTGTATTTTGCTCACTGTCAGGCTTTTAGTGATTAGCAAAAAAACAAAGAAAATTAATGAAATTTATGAGCATAACAATCTATAATACTGACATATACAATTGAAATAAATTCATTTTTTCAATATTTCTCTCACTCTAAATCCTGTAGAGCCTTTAAATGGAACAAAGGATATAACTCTCGGAACTGGCGATTACCCCTCGTTTCAGGCAGCAATAGATAGTTTGGTGCAATATGGAATAAACGCACCAATTGTTTTTGAAGTTACAGATGCTGTTTACTACGAAAAACTTGTATTTCCAGAAATATGTGGAGCAAGTTCGGTAAATACCATTACTTTTACTACATATTGTGACGTTTGTGCTATGGCTGAAATTCAGGCAGATGGAACAGTTACAGATAATTATACTGCAAAACTTGATGGAGGACAATATTACACCTTTGATAGAATTAAATTCACAGCATTAGATGCCAGTTATTCTCGTGTTGCCGAAATTACAAATAATGCAGAGTCTCTTGATTTTAAAAATTGTATTTTTAAAGGAATGACAACCGCAGGAAATAGTGATGACAATATTTTGGTATTTTCGGATAGCGAAAGTATTAGTGGTATTACTTTTTTAGGAAATACTTTTTCTGATGGAAGTCAAGGATTATACCTAAAAGGAAATAGTGATACCGATTTAATGGTGAAAATTTCTATAAATAATAACACTTTTGAAAATCAGGCATATAGAGGAATTTCATTAATAAATAGCGATAGAATACAACTTTCAACCAACACCTTAAATTCAACTTCTGCAAGAACAGATTTTACTGGTTTTTATCTTCAAACAATTAAAAATAATTCTCAAATTTCTAATAATAAAATTTATGCCACAACAGCAAGTGGAACAGGCTTATTTATGGATAATGTCAGTGGAACATCTGGCGACCAAGCGGATATTTTTAATAATATGATTTCTATTGGAAGTTTGGGGATTAGTTATGCTATTGACATTGTAAGCACCACAGGAACAACAGAGTATCTTAATTTTTATCACAATAGTGTTTTTAATAATTATATTTTGGGAGGGGCAGGTATAAGAATTAATACTGCTAATAATCTTGAATTTAAAAATAATAATTTTGTTGCTAATAATTCATTTTTGGCAGGAGTTAGTTTTGAAGAAAGTGGTTTAACTGCATCAGTTGCTGAATATAATAATTATATGCCAAATATTGCAATACCAGGAGTTGGGGATATTTCAATAGACCCTAATTATTTGGCTATAACAGATTTACATACAGAAACTATTGCTCTTCAGGTAGGAACAGCCATAGCAGGAATAACATTAGATATTGACGAAGAGACTCGTCAAGCACCACCATATATGGGAGCAGACGAATTTCTTGGGCTTGTAAGTTGGACAGGAACAGCAAATACTGACTGGAATAATACAGGAAATTGGAGTAGCGGACAAGTTCCAACACGTGGAACAACTATTGAAATCCCAAATGTTACAAACTACCCTGAAACTAACTCAAATGCAAGCAAATTAGCAGAATGTAGAAATATGACTATTGATGCAGGTTCTCACGTTTGGATTGAACCAATGAAATATCTTACTATCCACGAAAATTTTAATCAAAATGGAGAGTTTGTTTTACAATCAGATGCAACAGGAAATGCTTCGCTAATTGCCAATAGAACAGTTAATTATGGAGGAAGTGCTGTTACAAAATCAGAACTATATTTATCCAATTCTAAATGGCATTACGTATCAAGCCCGATAACAAATGCAGATGCTACATTATTTAACTATACGCCGTATTTTTATTGGTATGATGAAGTAACAGCAGACTCTTGGTTAAATGATGTTTTTAGTGGAACAATGGGCTGGACTTTGCAACCAACAGGAGCAATGCCAGTAGGAAAAGGCTATGCTGTGATAGACAATACAGCTGCCCAAACGGTTGATTATGTTGGCGAACACAACAATGGAGATATTACTGTAAATTTATCTCATACCGATAATACCGGTTTTCATGGTAATACAATATTTGATGGTTGGAATTTAGTCGGAAATCCTTATCCTTCAACACTTAATTGGAATGAAGAAAGTATTACTAAAACAAATATTGATAATGCAATTTATGTTTATGCCGATGATGGTTCGGGTATTTATAATAATTATATGTATTATCTTTCAGGAGTTCCTGATAGCCCTTATCCTTCAATTGCATTGAATATGGGAACATGTTTTGTTGCTCCAATGCAAAGTTTTTATGTAAGAGCAAGTGCTGCGGGTTCAAGCGTGGAGTTTACCAACAAGGCAAGAGAACACAGTAACACAGCATTTTACAAAGATAGCTTGATTGATAATACACCAAGAATTTTCTTGCAACTTGAAAAAGATGGTATAATAGACCAAACAGCTGTGAGATTTATTCCCGAAGCAACAGACCAATACGATGGACAGTTTGATGCACTAAAATTATATTCTACTTCGGAACAAGTGCCACAAATTTATTTCTTAACAGGATTAGACGGTATTCACATGTCAATAAATACGTTACCTGAGATATACGACAATTTGACTATTCCTATTGGTGTAAAAACTTTAATTTCTGGCGATTATAAAATTACAATTCCAGAACTAAATCTTGATGATAATACAACAGCTTATATTCAAGATTTAAAATCAGATAAAATGTTTGCAATTACAGATAATTTTAACTTTAAGTTCTACTCCATAGAAGGAAATCATAAGGATAGATTTCAGCTTGTTTTTTCGGTAGAAGAAACAACAGAAATAATTGATAATGAGCAAAAAACAATAAAAATTTATTCAAATTCAAATAATGTTCATGTTCTAATAAATCCTGAAAATATGGATTCTAAAATTGAGATTTATAATATTATGGGACAAAAAGTATATGAAGGTAATTTAACAACCACTCACTCACAAATTTCTTTGCAGGTTGCAAGTGGAAATTATGTTGTAAAAGTTATAAAAGAAGGAAATATTGTTATGGAAAAAATATTTATAGAGAATTAGCTTAATTTATTCATAGCATAGAATGTCAAACCTTCAATAAACACTGTTTATTGAAGGTTTGTTGTAAGCACTATCATAGAAAAAAGGCAATAAAATGGGCTCACATTGAAAAGTTGAGGAGGAGTAATTACGAACCGTATCAAAAAGTTAGAAATTACTCTAAATTTTACAACCCGTATGATCTACAATGATGCTGACATGTTTTTTCATATCGGACACGGCTACCGGTGGCGTTTGTTTTGTAGCGTTTTCTTTTTCGCTTAGTTCATTTTCAAGTTGTTCTACCGTTGGTAGTTTAGTTTTTATCTCATCTGGTATTGCTTTTGTTAATTGATAGTCACTTATTCCAATTGGTTTGTTTATATCTCTCAGTGCAAATTCTGCTTCAACTCTGTCTTTTTTCTTGCAAAGTAAAATTCCTATTGTCGGATTATCCTCTTCTCGTTTCATCAATGTATCAACCGCAGACAAATAAAAATTTAGCTTTCCTGCAAACTCGGGTTTGAAAATTCCTGCTTTTAGTTCTATCACAACATAGCACCGCAGCTCTAAATGATAAAACAATAAATCAATGTAATAATCTTTCTGACTGACTTTTATGTGATATTGGTTGCCGACATAGGCAAATCCTTTTCCTAATTCAATCAAGAAATCTGTAATATGCTTTGTTAATTTTGTTTCGATTTCTTTTTCGAGAGCATCGTCTTCTAAGCCAAGAAATCCGAATTGATACGGGTCTTTTATTGTTTCTTGTGCTAAATCTGATTGAGGAACAGGCAAAGTTCTTTCAAAATTAGTTATTGTATTACCTTTTCTCTCAAAATAGTTTTTGTCAATTTGTATTTCAAGATTGTCTCTTGACCAACCGTTTTCTATCGTAGCACTTGCATAAAATACAGCTTTATCAATATCTTTTATCCGTGAAATTATCAATCTATTATGTCCCCACGGAATTTGTGCCACAGCTTGTGGCACAAATTCAAATTGCTCTGAATAAAATAGATACCATTGACGCATTGCATAAACATTCCTTTTAGAAAAACCTTTTATATCGGGAAATGATTTTCGTAAATCCAATGCAAAATGCTCAATAAAGCTACTGCTCTAATCTGTATTTTTTTGTTTTTCAACAACTTCTTTTCCAATATCCCAATACAGCTCTAACAAGACAGAGTTTACTGAAAGTGTAGCACGTAATTGAGCTGATTTGATTTTCTGCTTAACATTACTGAGCCAATTTTGATAATCTTTATTTTGTTTTAAAATCATTTTGCTATGTCTATTTTATAACTTCTTCATTGTAAATTGTTTTATTGTCTGATAAATACACAATCTTTGCTAATTCATCTTCTTTTGTGTATATAAATCGTTTATAAAAAAGTTTATTTTCTACTTCTCTATTGGTTATTGTCAAAGAAGGATTAATCAAATTATTATCAATATTAACTTGAAGAATATAGCTATTTGTATGCAATTATTATATTTTAAATGTCCTATTTCATAAATTTTCCGTCCTTGATAATTGATGCTAAAAATACAAAATCCATGTTCATTTTTTATTCCTTTTTGTGATTTCCCATTTTTGTAAATTACTTTCCCGCTATTTTTTCTTGTAACGACAAAATCATTTAGGTTTAACTGGTCCGATACCTGTATCTCAAATTCATTAAAATCAAAAATCTTTGAAGATATTTGAGTTGTTATGCAATGCTTATCTTTAACAGTTTTTGCATATTGTTTGAACCAAAAAAAAAGGATATGCCGATAACAATTAACGCTAAAATTATCAAAATTTCACTTCGTTTCATTAATTTTATTTTTTCATCAACTCCTCTGTTTTCTTTTCTGTTTTCAAGATTTTATTAGTTTTCTTATCCGTATATCTTATCAAGCTTTTATGTTTTTTCCTTGTGTAACTATGAAAACTGTCGATAATAGGGTCAGTAGTGAAATCGCATTTATAAATCACCCGTCCTTTTTTATCCCAAGAAGTCCACTTCCCAACAGGCTTTCCCATTTTATACATTTTTTGTTCTTTTAGCTTTCCATTCAAATAATACCTTTCCCAAAGCCCATGTTCTACACCATCTTTAAGATTTATAATAAGATACGTTGTTATTGCATTTCGGTATAATCTTCGCCTGTTAATTTCATTGTCTTTATACCAAATAATTTCCGTCAAAATATCATTTTTGTAAAAAACTGAACTGTCAAGTCTCCCTTGGTCTATGAAACCTTTTTCAATCAGGTTTTCTTTCTCAAAAATACACTTGAAATCACCATGAAATATTTTGCCGTTTTGATAAATCAATGTGTCTGTTTTGTCTAAATCACAAATGCAAATTTCCTGTCCGAAAAGGGAAAAAGTTAAGATATTAATAATGGCTATTAGAGAGACTATTTTTCTCATTAAATATTGTATTTTTATAGCGGTAACGCACAAATCATTGTGAGCCGTGCGGGTTGTAAAGTTACTCGTTTTTTTTGACAATTCCAAATTAAAACGACTTTGTTTTTTTTTAATTATAGATTAACTTACAAACAGTAAGGATAATGCTTTAAGAAATAAAAAAAATAAATGTTTTACATTATCCTCCTCAATTTTTTAAAGTGAGCCATGAATGGCTTTTTTATTTATCAATATATTCTTATTCTTCACAATCGTAGAGCCAAACTTTCACATATTGAGATTTTCTATAATCGTCTATGTTTTCTGGGTCGTTTTCATATTTTTTTCCCTCAACTACGTAGCGAGTTTCAAAAAGCACTCTGTCTTCTGATATTCCATTGCTTTTCATTATTGCTTTTATTTTATTTATTGGCTCTTCTGCTCTGGCTCTCGCTAGCTCAAAGTTTGAGCAATAGACAGTTGTAGGAACAAATGAGGCACTGGAAATTATGTAAACCGTAATTTGTGAATTAGGCTTTCTGAGCTTTGATAAAAAATCATTTTTCAATTTTTTAAAATCATTTTCATTTATACCAATATCAGATTCATTGTATCCAAAATGTTTTAAATAAGAATGTTTTATTTCTTGCATACTTGCAGGCTCATCTGTTCCTGATTCTTGTATTCCGTATAAAAGCCCTCCACTATGAATTATAGGACAACCTTCTGGAGCTATTTCTATTGTTGCATAAACTGTTACAGTGTCATATACTGAAATTCTATCTATTATTGTTGTGTCATTAGCTATAAATACTGTGTCAATTAACATTATAGTATCTATTCGTCCTGCAATTTCTTTTAGCACAAATACAGTATCTATTCTTATCTGAGGGGCTTCTGGGTCTTCAATCCATGTTTTTCTTTTAGGTCCGTGCAAATATAAATCTTGATGAATATTTACAACCCAGTCAGGGTTTGTGAGGTTAAGAAATTCAAAATTAATTTTATTTTTATTGATGTCTGTTTGATAACATTTTTCTTTTGTGGCAATGAATCCGAACTCTGTCATTTTGTTTGCCTCTACCATTTTGGTAATTTCAATATCGTATTCACCTGTTATTTTACTACTTTTGAATTTTATTTTCCTGAAACCGTCTAATTTGTTATTTTTCATTGCTTTAAGTGCAATATCCACATTTCCAATTGCAGGATATTTTCCGTTAACCTTGTTGTCGTTTACATTTCGGGTAACACCTTTAATATGTATAGTAATTGCTTTTCCCATTTGGATAGCAAAAATATCAGCTTTATCGTCGCAACCAACGGTTTTTTCGTAGGCGGCAAAATATCCCATTCGTGATTCGTCTGCTATTTGAAAATTCACATCGGAGCCTGGTGTGTTTACTCTTTTTCCAAGATTTTGCGGTTCAGACCAGTTCAACCATGTGTCGTCTAACCTTTCGCAAATAAATACATCGTGTTCGCCAAAGCCAACATGTCCTGCACTGGAAAAATATAAAGTTGTGTTGTCGCCATCTAAAAACGGCGACGACTCGTCGGCAATTGTATTTATTACTGTCCCAAGATTTTGAGGTTTGCCCCAAGTTTCACCATCATCATTCAAAAAGCTGATGTAAATATCTCTGCCATCGGTTTTTGTGGTGTCTTCTTGAAGTGCCATAAAAAGATGTTTACCACCTTTACTTATATAAAAACTCGTGTAATTACTCTGATTTTTAAAATCGTTGATAACTACCGTTTTAGGTTGCGACCATTTTAAATTAGCAACTGTAATTTCGTCTTGTTTGAGGCTATCAACTTCAAGCCAAAATCGTTGTAATTCGTCATCAATATAAGTGTTAAACGAAAATGGAGACTGTTCGTATCTTCCTAATCTATAAAGTTCTCCCCATTTATCCTTTCTTCCTTTTGTTTGCACAAAAACGTTATTTACAGAATGTAAAGAATCATATTTTGTAGATAATAAAATTGTTTTTTCATTATTAGTAATAAAATTATTATTTTGCGAAAGCAAAACAGAATCTAAAAGTGTAGTATCTGCGGCAGTCCAAAAGGTTGAATCTAAATGAGATATGGAAAGTCCCGAAGTATTTCCTGCAAATACGTCTTCGCAGTCGCAGTCGGCAAGATTTTCGTATAAGTTGTTGAGATACATGTATTCACCTGTTGAAGAAAATCCTACAACTGTGTTTGGCACAACATTATTAAACTCCCAGTAAACAGGTTCTCCACTTTGCCACACATCTTGATTTTCATAGTTATTTGGGCGATGCGGATTACAAGAATATATTTTTGTATCTTCAATATCCGAATACCAAATGTTTTGAGTATAAATACTTTTCTTTTTGTCAAATTCTTTTTTGGAATAATAAAGACGTTTTTCGTCTGGCGAAACTATCGGAAAAATTTCGTTGGAATTAGAATTTATTGCTCCTCCCATATTACTTGATTTTTTATCAATAATAACACTTTGGTCTGTAATATTTGGGTCTGGGTATCTTATTGAGTCTCTGCTATTTCGTATTCCTATCGCATCAATTTGATTCCAGCCATCAATGGCAAGCGGATTTATTATAACTCTCACTCTATAAACGTCTTGTGCGTCAAAAAACACATTATTAATTCGGTATCCAGTTTGTGCCTGAAAAATAGAATCCTTTTTAAAGACATTTATATCCTTATGCTTTTTGCCAATAACATCTGCAACTTTTGGGTCTATATTCTTCTCAAAATGAGACATTCCTGTTCTTGCAACCACCGCAGTATCCAAGTAAATTCGCTCCCACATATCTCCACTACTGAGTGGCGAGATATAAATTTCGGCAACTACTCCAGGGTTAAAGCTCTCAAAAACAGCCACTTGCTCTGCAAAGCGAGATTCTCCAAAATTGACTTCTATAAAAGCCATTTCTACACTTTCTTTGTTTACGTCGTTTGGCATAACTGCCCAAGCAAATGTGCTGTTTCGCCCCTGCCTATCTACGTTTGGCATTCCAAGAACTTCTTTTGAGCCGTATCTATCGTAGCTATATTCAGAAGAAACAGTATCTACTTTTTCTGCCCAGTAAACGTCCTGTGCAACAGCTTGCAACGAAAATATTAAGATTAAAATAAGTGGTATTGTTTTTTTCATATTATTGTAAATAATTTAGATTTATTAATGCCTTTCGTGCTTCATCTTTAAATAATTTAAAAGATGGTAACATTTCTAATTTTTGTTGTTTTATTTTTTTAGACAATGGAATATATAAGTCTGAAATTTTAAGTTTGTTTCTTCTTCTTGATTTATTTAGTTGAGATTTCACAAGGGCTTCTTCTATTACTTTTTTAGGATTGGCTATTTTTTCAATTAAAGTAGTTTTACAAGGCAGACCTAACTCTGAACAGGATTTATCTGTATTAATCTCTTTTAAAAAAAGTTCAATATCTGCAAGCATCCATGCTTCCGTCATTTGCACAGGAATAATAGCAACCAAATTTTTACAAGTATTTTTTGTGTTTTTTACTAATTCAAATGCTGGTTTTATTTTATTCTCAATAACTTTTTTATTAGAAGTAAAGTCTGAATCACAATGGACACAAATTATATCAAAATAATTATTTGTTGTTGCAATTGCTTGTATTTTTTTATTAAAAGATTTATTATTATTTGAAACATGTATTGGTGGATGAATTTCTATAACAGTCTTACTTTCAAAAAGTAATGCTTCAAACGTTCTTTCTATAATTTTAGCAAGAAAACGCTCGTCTGTGCTACCTTCGGTTGTGTATGCTATTTGTAAAATATTACTCATAATTTAATTTAGGTTATTGCTTGTTTCTAAATATTTTTTCACTTCTAATTCTGTCATTTTTAATTCTTTAGTTGTTATAAAATCAAATTCCACTTGTCTATTTGCCTTTCTAACAGGTAATATTTTTGTAGTTTTAAATTGATACCTATTATTATTTTTTATAGACATATTTGTTACTAATTTTGAAAACCATACAGAAATATTTTTAGAAAAATTATTTTCTTTAAAAAGTAAACCTACAAAGGTAGCAGAATGAGTGTTTACAATTATTTGTCGGAGTGGGAAATTAATATCCTCATCATCAAACAAATCCGAGGAAAGACCTGTCAACAATTCTATCATTGTGTTAATTCTAAATGGGTGGATTCCATTTTCGGGTTCTTCAAAACAAAGTGTTCCCATATATTTATTATCATATTTTAAGATACAAAGTATTAGTAATCTTAAAGTTCCTTCTGAAAGCACTCGTGATGAAAATTCTCTACCATCTTCACTAATTAATTTTATTATAAATTTATTTTCAGCGACTTCTTCTATAACATCAACTTTTATAAAATTTGACAATAAATTATTAAGTTCTCGTGAAATATCATTTAAAATAGTTTCATCATCAGTTTTTAAGCGATATAATGCGGCTGCTAAATTTCCTCCAGTAGAAGTAACAATATCCGATGCCATACGTGGACTTGGTTTACTTAATTCTTCAGGGTTTAGTTGTAAAAAATTCCAATTTATCATTTCTTCTTTTGTGGCAAATACATGAGGAAAATTCACACTATCAACACTACTTAATAGTGTTTGAGGGGCATTATTTGCAATAATTTCTCGCCCTCCTTCACCTATGCTACCATCCTGAGATATTCTAATATATTTTTTTTTGTTTTTTTCTTCTGTTGCAATATAAGGAACACTTCTTCTGCCATATACTTTTGGGCGGCGATTTTCTAATAATTTTTTATCAACGTTTTTTTTTATCCACTTATCTTCTTGATGTTTTATAGGTTTTAAAACTTCATGAGTAATAAATAAATCATCAAAGCCTTTTGAATTTCGTTTTCGTTCAATTTCAAGTTCGTATCTGAGACGAGTATATTTTAGAGTGGAATTCTCACCCCAATTATCTGTTATACTGACATTTAAAAGTATTTCTACAGCAAGTTTTATTTCATGTGCAAGTTTTCCATTTGGATATTGTGTAAATTGTTCTCGTGCTTCTCCTCTTAAATTTACATTGTTAAAAGCAGTTTTTAAATCCATTTCTGCAAGATTCGATAATAATTTCATAGCATCAAATAGGTTACTTTTTCCTGATGCATTAGTTCCTGCAACAACAGTAAATGGTGTAAATTCCATTTTGAAATTACTAAACGTTTTAAATCCGTCTATTTCTATTCTTGTTATCATAATTTTCTAATAATTTAAGTAGTTTAAAATTACTTATCATTCATAAATCTATTTGTAAATTTTTCCGTCTGATAGGCATTGTCATGCACCTTGCACCACCTCCGCCTCGTGAAAGTTCCGAGCCTTTTATTGTTACTACTACTTTTTTGTGTTTTGCAACATCTTCTTTTCCCGAAATAACATCTTCTGCTTTTAGAACCGAAAATCCAGATTTATTTAATGCTTCAATAGTATAATTATTCCTCTCATAGCCAATAATTTTACCTGGAGCAAAAGCGAAAAAATTTGCTCCACTGTGCCATTGCTCACGTTCTTGCATGTGTTTATTTTACCTCCACACAAAACAGGTTTCATTGGCATTTTGATACTTTTTAGAGCATCAAGAATATTATTAACTTCATTTATTGATATTATTTTCCCATTTTCCACAACCATGTGAATAGTTAAATATTTATTTAATTTTAGAATTAGTGGTTCGTAAATCATACAAACATCTCTATCTAAGAGAGTAAAAACCATGTCAAGATGTATAAACGACTCTGGTGTTTCGGGAAGTTGTTGGATAATAATATGTTTGGGAGCAGATTTACTTTCTATCTTATTTGCAATATAATCAATACCTTGCGATGTTGTTCTGATACCTGTTCCAATTATTAACACATCTTTTCGAGCCACAAGAATATCGCCTCCTTCCATAGAAATTTTTGGATTAAAATATCGGCTAAATTGTGGATTTATAGTATTTGTAATAAAATTTGGGTGATGCTCAAATATTGCTTGCATTATTTGCGACTCTCTTTTTCTAACATGACTCGCCATTTTGTTGATTAACACAGAGTTTGATATTGCAGACGAAGCGTCTCGTGTAAAAAAGAAATTATGGAGCGGTTCTAACGAAAAATATTTATTGCTAAGATAATTTGTCAAAGAATTTTTTTGTCTCGGCAAACCTTCTATTAATATTTTTGTCAGCTCACTTGCTTCCGACTCAAGTAAATAACTTTTAACTTCCTTTATATCACAATTTTCAGTAATTTTTGTAACTAAATCGGTTTTTATACTTGGAGTTTTTAAAATATCAGATAACAAATCTCTAACCTGAAATGTATTAGTTACTTTTTCAAGAACCCCACTAAATTGAGTATATTCTTTTTTGGCAACAGATAAGTTTAAAATGTCGCTATATAAAGCCCTTTCAGCATTTTCGGGAGTCATGTTTTCTATTTCGTTGCCAGGAGTATGTAAAATTACTCCCTCCAACTCACCTATTTCAGAATTTATTTCAATTTCTATTTTCTGTTTCATTATAATATTGTAATATCTTTAATTTCAAATATTTATTTTCAGTAAATTACTTTTAACTCGACAACTTGATAACTTTTAACTTACTACTTAAAATCCGATATATGCTTTTGGTAGTTCAAATGGATAAAAAATAGGTTTTGAGCGTTCGGAATATCTTCGTGGGGTTTTTCCTGGAGGACATTCTCCTTCGTGTCTTTTCTGAACTTCGTTGTTATTAAACCACCTTTTTTTATGATAAGTTAAATCTGTGGAGCAGTCTGTTTTTCTTTTGTTTGCAAAAATAATTACTATAGAAAATTCATGAGTTAAAAACACAGGGGAGTTTTTGAAACGAGTTGTAAAAGAACTTCCCCAATCTAAATTATACATCAGTTGTAGGCTCAAATATTTTCCAATAGCTGTTTCGTATCCAGCCGTAGCTACAATTTGATTTTTGTTAAAAACACTTGGACGCTGAAAATTTTGTGCCGCAACACCAAAAATAAATGGTGCTCTGTATGCGAGCATTCCTACATTTATCAGCGAAAAATCGCCTTGTAATTGATATTTGAAATTAGGATAGAACATTATTTTTGAGCGTTCTCTTAATCTGGTAACATGGTCTCGGTGATACATTGGGATAAAAATTCCGCCGTGTGCGGTATATTTTTCGGGATAAAAAACGCCTTTTGTTCCCAACGATGAGTATTCGTTGTTTTTTATGTGGTGCATCGCAAATCCAAGATTAATCCACGCAGGGTCTGTTCGCCTTATGTCTATTGGAAATTGTGAGACAATTCCTGCACTTACATCAACAATATCAAAACTTGTGATTTCTAGTTCGGCAGCGGTTGGAATCCCTGAGTTTGCTCCATCGTAAACGCTCAGTTGGTCGTAGAAAACGAGTTTGTCAAAATCGTAATTTGAACCAAAATAAGAGGCTTTTATTCCTGGACGGACAATAATTTTTCGTAAACTTCCAAATTTATAAGACAACATCAAATCGCCTTTATTTACCTGCAAGCCATCACTTAAAGTATTGTATGCACCACTAAAACCGAGTCCAAAATTGCCAATTGGCAAATCTGCCGAAACGGAATTATACATTGTTTTGTGCAAAGCCGAATACCATGTCAATTGGTTGTTCATGGAAATCCGAACCATATTTTTACTTCCTGCAAATCCGGGATTTGTGCTAATATTATTTACAACATTACTCGTTTGGAAAGCATCTTGTGCCTTCGCAAATAAAGAAAATGAGATAAATAAAATTAATAAGGGTAAAGTTTTTTTCATATTATTTAAGATAGATAAATACTTAATTAGCTTTTGACTAATGAGTTAATAGTTATTAAGTTTGTTCTATTTTTTAAGTAAAAAAATAATTTTATATAATTATATGAGTGTGTAACATCTAGGGCTTAGTTTTTTGTCGCTTTGCGAAGCCAAAAGCCAATGATATGGTTCTAATCAGTTTTTATTGGAATAATATACGGTTCTTTTCCAGCAAAAATTATCGGAATTTTAATTATCTTTTCTTGTTCTATTTTATTGTCAATAAGTTCTTTGTAGTATTTGTTTCTGTCTATTTGTGCCAAAGCATTTTTAATATTTTCATTAATTCGTTTTGTGAAATTGTTATCAAGTTCTTTGGTTTTCTGTTTTTCTATTTGTTTAATCTCAATTACAACTCCGTTTTTTGTTTTGTTGTGAGGTATTAATATAATGTCATATCTACCCTCCCCACTTTCTCCATTAGATTTAATAATGTAGTCATCACCAATAATTGCCAGTAAACCCAAAATGTAAGAATGATAAACATATTCATGATTTTTTGCTGTATCATAATAGCTGAATGTATCTCCCATTATTTTTTTAAAACCTGTTTCAAATTTCGCTATTTTATTGGTTATTAAATAATTTGCCGCATCTTGTAATAATGATTTTTGTAATTTTATATCCACTTTTAGCCAATCTATAATTGTATCTTGAAAAATTGTTTTTATTTCATAGTTAGGAATAGTAAGTTCGTATTCTTTTCTTGATATTTGATTTTGGATAGTTAAGTATCCACTATAAGTAAATAATGTCCACAATAAATCAGGATTTTTAGATAATTCGGGGAAAACAAAATTTGCTTCTAAGTCTCTTTTTATGCTTTCTCCGTTTATCAATTTTAACACCTCTTCTCTAATATTTTCTGCATTTTTCTTTACTATTTGTTCTTTTATTAATTCATTGGCACTGGTATTTGTCCAAAAAGTTTTAAACCCTTCGTTTGCAGCAAGAACATAATTTAATATAGACCAAGGGTTGTAGATATTGGTAGTCTTTCCAAATTTATATCCATTATACCATTTTTTAATTTGCGAATATTTTGTATCTACCTTAAAATCAATAGTAATTTGTTTAACTTCTTCTTCTGTAAAACCAAATTTATCAGAAAATTTATTGTCAAGAATTGAATAAACACTAATATTATTCAATCCTGTAAAGATACTTTCTTTTGATACTCTGAGTATTCCTGTAATTACTCCTTTGTAAAGACTACTGTTATCTTTTAACACTCCACTCAACAGGCTACGCATAAACGAAATTGCATCGTTGTAAAATTTATTATGGCTTGCCTGAATTGGTGTATCGTATTCATCAATTAGAACTATAACTTTCTCGTTATGATAACGTTGTAAATATTTACTTAACTGTTTTAAACTTGTTTCAAATTCTGTTTGGCTTGCTTTTTTTATAAGGATATTCTGAAATATTGCCTTTTCATGATTTTTCAGTATATTACTCTCCAACAAATAATCATGATTAGAATATAAATCTACGATTTCAGAAACAATAAATTCTAAACAACTTTGCCATGTATCTTTTTTTGCATCTTTGAATGTCAAATATATTACAGGATATTTTCCACAATGTTGTTTTACATCATCTTCTGTTTGCCAGATTTTTAAGTCTTCAAACAGTTTTTTATTTTCTGATTCGCTTTTATCAAAAAAGTAGCGTAGCATTGATAAATTCAACGTTTTTCCAAATCTACGAGGGCGAGGCAATAATATTACTGCTTTTTGTGCTGTTAATACCTCTTCTATAAGTAATGATTTATCAACAAAATAGTTATTATTTTGTATTATATCTTTAAAGTCGGAATGTCCAAGATTTAGTTCTTTCATTTTTTTATAAATTCTATTTGTTCTTATTTTTCAACTCTTTATTTTTGTTTATTATTCAAATTTTTTATAATTCTCATTCCAATACTTATTTAAAAAATCCCATTTATCTCCAAAATTAGGAATATATTGTAAGAAAGGAAGAGTTTCAATCTCTACTTTATTTCTTTTATCATCGTTAGTTATTTTATAAATATTTATTTCTTGTGGGTATTTATCCGTTTCAAATTCGCAACCTTGTCCCCAAATATATCCTTTTTCTACTATTTTATAATTTTCGATAGTAAATAATCTACTTTCCCAATTAAAATCGGCACATCCAGCTCTACTGTATGAATAGTAAAAAGATGAATTAGACCTTAATTGAATTGCATCAGGAAATGACATATAATTATTTATAAATCTAAATGAATTATTTTCACTATCAAACAAATACAATAAATATGTTGGATTGTTTCCAATATACGTCAACATTAAATCCAAATTTTTATCTTTGTCAAAATCAATCAATTCAATTTTAAATAAAGCATCACAATCATGTATGGTGTCAATAGTAGTTATTTCTGAATTGCAAAAGACAGAAAATAACATTGAATTGTTATTAATTTTTTTTGTATTGATTTTAATTGAATTATTATTGACTATCAGTGTTGTATCTAATAAAAAATTTGATTGAGAATAACTAAAATTTGCAATTGAAATTAAAAAGACTATCAATAATGTTTTTTTCATAATATCTTTCTGGGATATACTTAATTCTTAATCATAAAATTATAATTCTTGAAACAATTTACAATTACAGATATTTATTATCTTATCAATAAAAAAGTTCCAGATGTAGATTTTTTATCTTTTTTGTTTTCACGTTCTTTGTAAGTTTGTCCTTCCCAGTTTCTTTCTCCAAATTGCCCTTGGTCTATTACTGCATAAATTTTCCAGATATAAGTTCCTTGTTGGCACATATTTCCGTTGTAAGTTCCGTCCCAACCTTCTGCGGGATAGCCATCTGTCAGCTCTTTTGAAACCCATAAACGTTCTCCTTGCAGGTTGTAAATTTCTAATTTGTATTCCAGTAATTTTTGAGCTTTTGGTTTAAAACTATTCAAATCATCGTTAGGGCTGGTTGGAATAAATGCGTTGGGAACGTATAAATCTTCACAAACATCTTCAAAAATAAGTAGGGTATCTTTATAATTATGGCAATACCCGTCCCAAACTTGTAATTTTGGGTTGTATTCACCCTCTTCGGTATAACTTTCTATATGAATATCTGTGTATGAACTATCTATAACTACATTTGAGCTATCTCCAATAAAATCCCATGCAGAAACAATTACTGTTGATTCTGATTGATTTACAAAAGTCAGTTCGGCAGGATAGCAATATTTTCGTTCCATAATTTGAAAATTTGCAATTGGTAAGGCTCTAATATTTAGGTTTCTGCTATATGTTGCACTTCCACAAATATTTGATTGTGTCAATTTTATCTGAAATTGTCCGTAATCATTAAAAATTGGTGTAAATTCTTCTTCACAACCACTGCACTCATCATATACCTCTCCATTCTGAATTATTTCCCATAAAACTCCTTCTACATCAAGACAATTATCTTCTCCATAAGAAGTGTTTTTTATTGTAACCTCACCTGTTTCGCATTTATTGAAGGTAAACGACGTTTCGTCGTAATGGACTGTTGTATCGGTAAATTCTATACCTGCATTGGGCTTAGATTTTATTTCCACAGCTCTAAAAAACATTTCGTTAATGTCTGTGCAAATATTTGATGCTGAAACAATTATCATAAATCTATCATTAACTGTTGTTCCTCCAATTTCAGTTTCGTTTCCACAAGATGTTCCTGTATAAAAATGAGCGATTTCTGTTTGGTTAATTATTTCATTGTAAGTTACGTCTGATTCTGTAGCGTCTTCACCCCAGTTAATAGACGTATTCATATCTGGGTGCTCCAAGAAACTGGAAGTAATTTTTATTGTAATAGAACTATCTGGTGCACAGACAACTCCTTCGGAGGTGTATTCAATATTTAGATTTGGTTTGTCATAAATCAAAATATCTTCATTGTAAGATGAACCTACATTTGGTGTCATAGTTACCTGATAACTACCGCTTCCAATATAGACATGAGTGGCACTATAAGGAGAAGAACTTACGGTTGAAGTATTTCCGTCTCCCCAGTCCCAAACAACCTCTGTTGCTCCCGTTATTCCGGCAGGAATAAATGTAAAAGTATATTTAGCACATGGCTTTTCACTTGTATAATTAAAACTCTGTGCTTGACTCGTGCCAGATAAAATAAAAATTATTAGCAAAAATAGTAGATGTTTTTTCATATTAATTAAGTTTGTTTTTATTATTTTCCATGTTCAAAACGTTTAATTTAGACTACTCACGTAAGGTTTGATAGATCTGATTATCAAGGCAACAAGCTGGAAAAGTTTTGAAGTTTTGAAATTATGAAGTTTTGAATAATATTATGCCAAAAATACAACAATATTAAGAATAAGGCAAATTAAAATTAATAATTAGCCAATTTAAGCGAAGTTATTTTTTTCTTTAACAATTCAAAAAATGTGAGAATATCGGGAATATTTGAACCTTTCTTGAAGCAGTTAAAGGGAAAAAAAACAAGTTTAAATGGGTAATTATTTATTTTAATTTGCCTAAGGAACTATACTAAAAAAGGTTTATTTGTTTATTAGGTTGTATATTAATTGATTACAAAATACAAAAAGTAAAGATTTTAACCTAATTCAGTATAATTTAGGTCATTTTTATTCATTGTTCATAAATCCTTGTTTTTTTAAGACTTCTAAGAACGATTTAGAGAAGAATAAATTATCTTTTTTTACATATCTTTTTTCTGTGAAAATTTGTGCAAGATTTTCAGTTTTATTTTCTGTTACTAATTGTTTTGTTAGATCAGAGTTCTCTTTCTCTTCGTGTAATTTTTTAATGCTTTCGTCGGAATAATCTTGGTATTTTTCGTAATGAACTACTGCCTCTAATGGCAAACGGTCTGTTAATTCTGGGGTTTGGTCTGGATAGCCAACTACAATTGAGGTAACAGGCACAACTCCTTTTGGTAGGTCTAAAATAGAAATTATTTTAGAAGCCATATAGGTTGTTGTTCCAAGATAACAAATTCCCAAACCATGATGTTCTGCGGCAATTGAAGCATTTTGTGCAGCAATTGTTGCGTCTATTGTTGCATTGTAGAACCACAAAAAATTATCGTAAGCAGGTTCGGTATTGCTTTGTTTGCACCACTTGTTAAATCGGTTAATGTCTGCACAAAATGTTAAAACAACAGGTGCTTGATTTACCATATCTTGTTTAAAATGAGACTCCCACAGCTGTTTTTTTTTACTCTCATCTTTTGTTACAACAATACTATAAATCTGCATATTTCCAGTATTTGATGCACGAACTGCCGATTTTAAAATATCATTTAAGATGTTTTCTTCAATAGCTGTGTTTTTGTATTTCCGTATTGAACGGTGTTTTAAAATTGTTTCTAACATTATTTTAGTTTTTGAGTTGTCGTGTTTTTGAGTTATCGTGTTTTGAGTTATCGTGTTGTGAGTTTTTGAGTTGTCGTGTTTTTGTGTTTTTGAGTTGTGAGTTATCGAGTTATCGTGTTTTGAGTTTTTGAGTTATCGTGTTTTGAGTTGTCGTGTTATCGAGTTATCGTGTTTTGAGTTATCGTGTTTTGAGTTGTGAGTTGTCGTGTTTTTGAGTTATCATATTTTTGAGTTATTGTGCAATACGCTTTGCGTAACTAACAACACGATAACTCAAAAAACTAACAACACGATAACTAACAACACGATAACTCAAAAACTCACAACACGATAACTAACAACACGATAACTCAAAAACTCACAACACGACAACTGAAGAACTAAATTCAAAACTTAATTCCTATAACAAGAATATCGTCCATTTGTCTAACATCTCCTTTCCATTCTTTGAGTGTTTGACTTAATTTTTTCCTTTGTTCTTTCATGCTTAAACCGTAAAAGCCAGTAAGCAAGCTTCTTAGGTTTTTTGTCATGAATTTTCGTTTCTTTGGTCCTCCCATTTGGTCAGGAAAACCATCTGAGTGCATGTATAAAGTTGTTCCCTCACTTGCTATAATTTTTTTATTAACAAATTTAGTTTCACTTTCGTGTTGGATATGTCCGCCAATAGAGAAATAATCTCCCTTAACAACTTCTGTTTTGTCTTCTCGGACAACAACTATTTGATGATTTGCCGCAGCCATAATTACTTCTTTTTTGTTGGTATTAAACCTACACAAAGTCATATCCATGCCATCGGCAGGTGATTGGTCTAAAATGTCTTCAATCCCGTTTGTTTCTATTGTATTCCTATTATTGTTTAAAGTTACAATTATTCCTTTGTGTAATCGGAGTAAAATTGTTGCTGGATCAAATTCTTTTTCTTCGTTAATTATTTTATTCAATAAAGTATTTCCAATCATAGACATAAATGCTCCTGGCACACTGTGTCCTGTGCAATCTACTGCGGCTACAAATTTAAAATCGTCATGTTTTGCATACCAATAAAAATCGCCACTAACAATATCTCTTGGCAAATAAAAAATAAATGCTTCGTTAAAATCAGAAAGAATTGCTTGTTGTGAAGGTAGGATAGCTTTTTGTATTCGGCTGGCATAATTGATGCTATCCATAATTTGTTTGTTCTGCTTTGCTAATTTTTGTCTATCTTTTTCTATTTTTATATTTTTTGCATACAGTTCTTTATTTTGGCTATTTATTTTATCGTTCTTACTAATAAGGTCTTTATTTTGATTATCTATTTTTATATTTTTTGCTTGTAAATCTTTATTTTGATTGTCTATTTTTATATTTTTGGAGGAGAGTTCATTATTTAATATCCCTAATTTTTTGTTGGCTTTTTTCTTATCAATAAAAAGTTTAAGAACAATCAGCGAAGCCAATAAAATTAAGACAAAACCTCCAATAAGCGAATAAATAATTGTTTTTTTTGCTTTCAGTTCTGCTTCCTTCTTTTTTACTTTGGCTTTCTCCTCTTTGATTTTTGCTTGTTTTGCAGCATTCGTCTGATTAAGTAATTCTATTTCAATTTGTTTCTGTTTATTTTCCTCTTCTGTTTTCGCTAAGGAATCTTCCACAAGTTCTAATTTAAATCCCTGTATTTCTAATCTATATGTTTTTTCTATTGCAACTCTTTTTTGATACTCAGCAGCAAGTTCTTTTTTCTTAATAATCTCATTTTTCTCAAAATCGTTAAAACTTGAAGTAAGTCTAAAATATTTTTCATAATTTTCGTTGTCTCCAAGTTCTTTGTAGCATGTAGCTATTTTACTCGACGCATTTCGCATCATACGATAATTTTTCAATTCCTGTGCAATTGTTAAAACCTCATCGTAATTTTCAATAGCCAAGTCGTATTTTTTTTGGTTAAAAAGCGTGCTTGCATAATTGGATAAAGCAGCAGAAATCATTTCTCTATTATTACTTTTATAGGCAATATCTAAACTTGCTTTCAGGTATTTTTCTGCTTCGGGATAATTTCCAACCTCGTTGTAGAGCCTACCAATTTGCTGATTAAAAATTCTGACCGCTGTAGTATTTCCAATCTCTTCACTAATCTGGCTTGCCTCTACATAAAAAGGCAGTGCCTTATTTGGCATATTGGCATTATTATAAATATCAGCAATTTTTTTTAAGTAGCTTGCTGTCTGGTTTTTATTTGCCTCTGCTTTATATTTTTCCACAGATTGCAAAAAACTATTTACATCATTTTCTTGTTTTGTTGTAAGCTCTTGCGAAAATGACATTACCGAAAAAAACAGACTAATAATTAATACGAAATATTTTAACTGCATGGTTTAATTATTTAAGTAAATGTTTACATTTGCAAAGATAGAAAAATTAATCTATAATAAAAAAGATAAAAAAGATGTTTTTTTTAATTAAATGGAAGTTTAATTTGAAACACAATAACTATTTAATTATCAGGTAAATGATAGATAGTGAAAAATTATTTACAATAATCTACAAATATTTTTTGACTACGGTTTACAATTACTGTAAAATTGGAATTTTTCACACAAATTCTTTTTTAGCCTCAAAAGTGCAACAATTAATAAATATGAGATTATAAAGGGAAAAAAGGGTGTGAAATAGTATTTATTTTAACAGAAAATAATGGTAAGATAAATGGATTTTAATAAAAGATAAAGACGAAGATTCTTCCCAAGCTGTAGCAGAAATAATTAAAAAAGCAACAGATTTTGATATTTCATTTAAGGAATTAGTAAAAAGAGAGTTTAACCCCACCATCTCATTGCGAATAGATGTTTTTAACACTATTTCTTAGTTCTACTTTACGAAGTTAAGAATAAACGCCAAAGGCGTGATAATCAATAGT
>JAOZQN010000565.1 GCA_029932195.1 Bacteroidales bacterium
AGGTCGTTTCACTCCCCTACTCAAGCCCACCCAAAAACCAAAAACAACTCCACCGGTAGCAGTTACCGATATGGTTTACACCGACTAAATTTCACATCTTTTAATCTTTTAAATTTACATAATTTATGAAAGTAATAAACATAATAATTATTAGTTTGATATTATCAAATAGCTTGTCCTCACAAGTTCCAATTTTCACAAACAATTGTGATGGTTACGAATATGTCATTTCGCCAGATGGAAAGTATTTTGCAATAATTGACTGGGAATATGACTTAGGAACGACTGTTACAATATATAACATAAATGAAAATATTGAGGTTAACAAAATTAAAGTAGATTTTCGTGGCATTAACTTGGATTTTTCACAAAATTCTAAGCTACTATATTTTACAGACCAAAATACTGATGCTTGTATTCTTTATTTCTTGGATACTAAACAGATAAAAAAAATAAAAGGAAGCGGAATCCTATATTCTTTGAATAATAAAATTTATGCTATGGATTTAAATTTTTCAAATAATAATCCCAAATTTACAATTTTTGATGAAAATTTTAATAAAATAAAACAACAAAATGGTTTTTTTATAACATTTGTTGAAGCTGATAAGTACATATGGGTGTCTTGTTCTTACTGCCATTCAGATTCTTATGCTAATGGGGTTAGAATTAACCTGTCATATATAAGTTCAAGCAAAAATATTGACTCGTTTGAAATTAAAGCAAAAAAGACTAAATTCGACTCATATGCTACAACTTACCATAATGATACTTTATTTTTTTTTAGTGATAAAGGTGAAATTTTCTTATACAGCTTCAAAAATGGTAATGTAATAAAAAGTGCAACTTATCCCACTAATTCTGTAGGATATGAAAAAGGTGTACAGATAAAAAAATACAACAACCAGCTTGTCTTAGTCTGGAGTAGTTATGGAGAGCATTATACATATTCTCTAAATGACAATACAACTAGAAAAATTCAAATGCTTAATAATAAACTTATAAAATATGTAGATATTTATAATAATAAAAAAAATGTAGAATTAATACTTAAAGATAATACTATTTGTAATATCGCTAATAATAACACTATTATCAATGCACAGAAATTATTGTTTTTCGATAATAATATAGTGACAAAAAGCAAAAAAACTATATGTATATATAAAATCAATGATTTTATTTGCAACTTTGATACTACACAAGTAAATATTCAAGAACTTTCCGAAAAAACAAATATACTAAAAGTTCCAAACATTTTAGTATTTGTAAAAAATAAGAAATTTGAAAATTTTAGAAATGTTGAATTTGTAATTAATAAAAAAGAGTACAATACAAATGAGCAAGGATACACACAAACAAGTATCTTACAATCTGGAAAATATGAGATTGTTATAAACTATTTCAAAAGTGCAAAACATAAGAAAAATAACGATGCAAAATATAGTTACAATTTCACAAGGTATATTGATGCAGATAGCCTATATTCTTTTGACATAGTGTTAGATAAAACAAAAAAGACAAAAGTAAAAGTAGAAACATCTGATTTAGAAACACCAGTATATGAATTCGCAATTTCCACCAATACGATACCAACCTATAATGAATTTCTTGCACGTTTTCCGAATGCAAAATATGCCGAAGAAATAAAAGAAAAAAAACAACTCATAATTGATAAAATAAGAGAAGAAGCGTTTTATAAATACATCAAAAAAGAATATAAGTTAGCGTGTTGCTTGAACTATTTAGACTTGTTCCCGAATGGAAAACACATGAGCAGTGTTGAAAATATAAAAGAAGAATTGCAATTATATCAAAGTATTGTTACAAATCCTACAATAGATAATTGTCTAAAATATCTATCAGATTATTATAATGGAAAGTTTACTAATGAAATTAGTGAAATAAAAACAGATATTGAATTATTTAAAAAAGTACAAAATGGAGACGCTTATGACTGTGATATTTATTTATCAAAATATCCAAAAGGTAAATATGTTTCACAAGTGCAAAATTTAAAAGAAAAATATTTTTTAACAAAAATACAAAAATGGAATATGCAAGATTGTAATAACTATTTAGCAGAATATCCAAAAGGAAAATATATAAATGAAGTAAACAAAAGAATAGAACAAATTGAACAAGCATTAAAAGCAGAACACGAACGAAAGCAAGAAAATTTACTTTTTAACAAAGCTATTCATGGAAGAATTGCCGATTGTAATACTTACCTTTCTACATATCCAAACGGAAGTTTTTTAACAGAAGTAAAATATAGGAAAGAAAATTTGTTACATAATGAAAAAAATAAAAAGCGAGAAGAAAATGAAATAACAGTGAGTAAGTCTGATTATAATGATTTTTCGATAAATTGCGCAAGGGGAAATTTTGATGAAGTCAAAGAATATATAAACAGCAATAAACAAATAGAGCCTTACCCAAGTTGGCAATTATTATCTGGTTTAACTTCTGCATGTTTTGGGAATAATTATGATATTGCAAAATATTTAATAGATAATGGAGCAAATGTTAGTTACTCTGTGAATTATAAAGGTGGAGGTTCAATTATGACACCTTTATATACCTCTTTGATAAATCATACAGAGATTCCTAATATGAAATTAGTAAGGCTGTTACTTGATGCAGGTGCAAATCCAAATATCAAATTAGGAAAAGAAAAAACAACTATTTTTACTTTTCTTAATCATTATGATAAATTAGATTGTAAAATAATTGGTTTACTTTTTGAAAACGGTTTTAATCCAAATTATATAATTAATATTGATAGCCATGAATTTACGCCATTAGCTTCACTGATAATGAAAGACGAATATACAAATGCAAAATGCTTAATTAAACATGGTGCATTAACTAATATCGGTTTTAAATATAAGGGAAAAACACATTCTTTGTTAGATTTAGCATACAGTGAGAATTGTTCAAGTTCCATGATAAATATGTTAAAATCATATGGAGTTACAAGTTATAAGGATAATACAGAAAAAAAATCATATCTAACTGTTGGTGCTGTTATTGATGTATTTAGTGGTTTTATGGATGATGGAAGCTATACAGATGAACCTGTTGAAAATTATAAACCAAATAAATGTTGGGACGAAGAAAATATAAGCGTAAATGCAACGCTTGAATGTTGCGAAGTGGAATATTATAAATACCAGATTGAAAATTGTAATGGCAAAATCAAAGAATTCTATTATTTTCCTCATATAGAAGATTGTCCATTTATTTCAACATGTAATCAAGAAGAAGGATACTGGGAATCAATAGATTTTGACTGGGATAACTATTTAGGGAAAAATAGAGAACAAGCTCTAAAAAAATTATGTGGTTGTAATTGATAATCAAGCGTTTAATATTTTGTTGCTTAATTGTGTAGTTTTACCTGCGACAATAGTTGATGATTACATAATATGATAAAGTAAAGTGAAGAGGGTATATATTATATGGTGTTATTTCCACACGGCATATCAAAATTCCAGTGAAAACGGTATGAAACAAAATAAAAAAACCATATCATTTTGTTGGATGTCATTTGCTTTTGGGCTATGCAGTGTGTTTTTTTCGCTTTGCTCAAAAAACACACTGCATAGCCCAAAAGCAAATACCACCACACAAGTTACCGATATGCCACATGGCGATTACGAGTAAAAATAAAAAAAACGGATTTGTCGAAAAAAATATTATATTTGCAACATTAATAAAGTATGAAACCAAAAATGCAAAAAAAGGCAATTTGTATTTTACAAAATTTAATAAATGACATAAAACAATTAATTTAAAATAAAAAAAAGCGTTTAGCTTACTTTCTTGACTTTGAAATCATCCAAATTTTAAACGATAACAAGAAATAAGATGAATGCCTACGCCTCTCGGCGTGGGCTGTTCTTATTTGTTATCAAGGTTTTTGGATGAACCTCAAGGTCAGATAAGTTACAGTT
>JAOZQN010000566.1 GCA_029932195.1 Bacteroidales bacterium
CAAAAAACAAAAAGGCAAGCTACCAAACCACCGCCACTAATAGCAGTTTCCGTTAGCGTTAATTACCAAAACAGAATAATAAAAAATAGATGAAATTAAAAAAAATTAAAATAGATAAAGCATTAAATAAAGCATATTTCAAACAAAGTTTGAAACGTGAAAATATTGATATGTTTAAAAATAATTTCAAACAACTTTTTAAGCGAATAGACGACGATGAAAGTGAAGAACACAACAAAAATATTATTTCTGATTTTTTAAAAGATACTTACTACAAAAATAGATACGAGATTAATACTTCGGGACGAAAGGACCTTGTAATTCACAAAGAAAATTCAAACAAAGCACCTGTTTCTGTTATTATTGAGGCAAAAAAGCCAGACAACAAATCGGAAATGATAAATTTTGGAAAACCAAATGCAAAAGCATTACACGAAACGATACATTATTATTTACAGGAACGAATTATAAACGATAACAAACAAATTAAACACCTTATTATTACAAATATTTACGAGTGGTTTATTTTTGATGCAAGCGAATTTGAAAAAACATTTTATCAAAATAAAAAATTTAGAACATCTTATGAAGACTGGAACAGCGGAAAACTTGCTGGACAAAAAACAGACTGGTTTTATAATGAAATTGCAAAACCATTCGTAGAAAATCATATTGAAAGTTTAGAATGTTCTTATATTAATTTGAATGATTATGTGAAAATTGTAACTAATCAAGAGGAAAAAGACAACAAAAAACTAATTAATCTTTATAAAATATTATCACCCGAACATCTTTTAAAGCTGTCATTTTCTAACGATTACAACAAGATAGATGCAGGATTTTACAATGAACTTTTGCACATTCTTGGCTTAGAAGAAAATAAAAAAGGTGGAAAAAAACTGATAACAAGAGTAAATGAAAAAAACAGAAAAGCAGGTTCACTACTTGAAAATAGTATTAACATCATTTCTATTCGGCATAAATTAAAAAATATTGAGCGTCTTGATTTATTCGGCAAAAATGAAGAAGAACAATTATTTAGCATAGCCTTAGAATTATCAATTACTTGGCTGAACCGTATTTTATTCTTAAAACTTCTCGAAGGACAATTAATAAAATACCATAAAGGGAATTCTGATTATGCGTTTTTAAATCCTAAAAAAATTACAGATTTTAACGAAGTTGATGAACTATTTTTTGAAGTCCTTGCAGTAAAACCAGCGAAAAGGTTAACTTCTGTAAATGCTAAATTTGGAGATTTACCCTATTTAAACAGTTCTTTGTTTGAAATAACCGAATTAGAAGAAAAAACTTCTCAAATTTCGGCACTAAAAGACCGTTTAACTTTGCCGATAGCATCTTTTACTGTCCTCAAAGATAAAAACTCTAAAAAACGGACAGGTGAATTAAATACACTTGAATATTTATTTGCATTTTTAAATGCTTACAATTTTTCGAGTGAAACAAACGCAGAAATCCAAGACGATAATAAAACAATAATCAATGCCGCAGTTTTGGGATTAATTTTTGAGAAAATTAATGGTTACCAAGACGGCTCATTTTACACGCCAAGTTTTATAACTACATTTATTAGTCGTGAAACTATCAGGACAACAGTAGTAAACAAATTTAGCGAAGCATACAAAAAGCAATTCAAAAACTTTGAACATCTCAAAGATTTTATAGATTATTCTGACACAGAAGAGCGAAAAAATGCAAATAAAATAATCAATAATTTGCAAATTTGCGACCCTGCCGTAGGCTCGGGACACTTTTTGGTTTCTGTATTAAACGAACTTGTTGCCGTAAAAAGCGAACTGAAAATTTTAAATGACACAAAAGAAAAACGCATACGTGGAATAAAAATTGAAAACATAAACGATGAACTTGAAATAATTGACGAAGACACAAGCGAGCCATTTCAATATTATGTAAACGAAAAAGGTAATCCGCCAAGCGAAATTCAAAATATACAAAAATCTATTTTCTACGAAAAAAGAAAATTGATAGAAAATTGTATTTACGGTGTTGATATTAATCCTAAATCGGTTTTAATCTGTCGTTTACGCCTTTGGATTGAATTGCTTAAAAATACATTTTATACAAAAGAAAGTAATTATAAATTTTTGGAAACTTTGCCAAATATTGACATCAATATAAAAACAGGAAATTCATTAATTAGCAAATTTGATACAGGTTTAGATTTATTTGAACGAACAGCGGTTAAAAATAACATAATTCAATACAAATTTATAACAGACGAATATAAAAAAACAAGCGAATACGAACAAAAAACAAAATTTAGAGACCAAATAAAACGGATAAAATCAGAACTTGAAAAATATGCCATTCCGAGAGATAAATATTATCGTAACTATCTGAAAAAGAAAAATGAACTTGGAAAATTACTTAATATTCCGGGTAATCAGAAAACAATACAAAAACAAATAGTAAAAATTAGTGCCGAAGTTACCGAACTTGAAAATAAATACAAAGAAAACTACCATAATGTATATGCCAATTCAATGGAGTGGTCAATTGAATTTCCTGAAATTTTATCTAATAGCGGTGAGTTTCAAGGGTTTGACTTAGTTATAGGTAATCCACCGTATTTTTCAATAAGCAAAGACCAACATTTAAAAGAGGTAAACGAAAATTACCAAACTTTTAAAAGTTCGGGCGATATTTATATGCTTTTTATTGAACGAGCAATTCAAATTCTTAAAAAAGGCGGAATGTTATCTTACATAACTTCAAATAAATGGATGCGTGCAGCTTACGGCGAGAGTTTGCGGAAATTTTTATTAGAAAATACAACTGTTAATAAAATTATTGATTTCGATGGTTTGAAAGTTTTTGACGAGGCAACTGTTGATACAAATATTATTTCAGTTTTTAACAAGAAAAATGGAAACAATAATATTGAAGCCGTCCGCTTTGATAAAACTTTTGACTTAGAAAAAGAGAGTATTTCTAAATATTTTGATGAGAATAAAATTACACTTTCAGGATTAACTTCGGAAAGTTGGGCTTTTTTGTCGGAAAAGGAAAAACAAATAAAAAATAAATTAATGACAAAAGGAAAAATACTTAAAAATTGGGATATTGAAATAAATAGAGGTATTTTAACAGGTTTGAATGAAGCCTTTATTGTAACTACGAAAATACGTAATGAAATTTTATATCATTGTGAAACAAAAAAAGAACGACAAAATACTAATAATTTATTAAAAAACATTTTACGAGGTAGAGATATTAAAAAATATTATTCAGTAGAATCAGGTTTATATCTAATTAATATAACAAAAGGATTTAATAAACAAACTTTTAAAAACAAGAAAGGGAATATGTGGGATATATTTAAAGCAAATTATCCTTCGCTTGCATCTCATTTAATAAAGTTTAAACAAAAAGCGGAACTACGACAAGATAAAGGCGATTTTTGGTGGGAATTACGTGCTTGTTCTTATAATCATATTTTTGAAAAAGAAAGATTAGTCTGGACAGATATAGCAATAGAACCTCTATTTACTATTATTACAAATAATTACTATATAAATAATACAATATATATGATTTCTGGGGAAAAAATTAAATATTTATTAGGTATTCTAAACTCTCAACTTGTAAAATGGTATTTCCCTTTAATAGCAACAGGACTTGGAGCAAAAGGACATCGTTTTTTTAAAATATTTGTTGAAAAAATTCCAATCCCTGAAATTACAGAAGAAAACCAAAAAAATGTAACAAAAATAGAAAATCTTGTAAAAAAAATAATAACAACAAAAGAAAAAGATACAGGAGCAAATATAATAAAGCAACAAACTGAAATAGATAAACTTGTATATAAATTATACGAACTATCAAAAGAAGAAATTAAAATGATTGAAAATAATTAAAAACGCTAATCGAGTAGGCGGTCGGCTACCAACAAGTAGCCGATGCACCTCTC
>JAOZQN010000068.1 GCA_029932195.1 Bacteroidales bacterium
TGCGTATTGTGGGAAAGTAAGTTGTCGCCTAATTTTTATAAAGCTCTAACATTTAGTTGTTAGGGCTTTTTTTGTATATATTATAATGAGAAGTAAATCAATAAATGAATAAAATAGTTTTAATAACAAAAAGGGAGTATTTAACAAGAGTAAGAAAAAAGTCGTTTATAATAATGACAATTTTAGGACCATTGTTAATGGGAGCATTAATTATTGTACCTACCTTACTTGCATTAAATTCTGGAAAAATAGATAGAAAACTTATTGCTGTTGTGGATAATAGTGGTATGTTTGAAAATGTTATTAAAGAAACTCCAAATATAAAAATTAATTTTATTAAGAATAGAGATATTGAAAAGATACGGGAAGATACAAAAAATGAGGTATATTATGCACTACTAATTATTCCTGAAAACCCTGAAACAGAAGAAATTACAATTTTTTCATATAAACAAGTAAATATTGAAATTAGTCAATATTTGCGAGGAAGTATTCAACAAGAAATTCAGCGACAGCGATTTATAGAATTGAAAATTAACGAAGAGGATTTGGCAAAGGCACAACAACCAATAAATGTGGAAAATTTGCAATGGCAAAAGGATGGAAATACAGAAAAAAGTTATACTGAAATATCTATGGCAGTGGGTTTTATCCTTGCTTTTTTAATATATATGTTTACTTTTATGTATGGGATACAGGTAATGAAAGGTGTGATTGAAGAAAAAACAAGTCGTATTGTAGAAATAATTATTTCATCGGTAAAACCATTCCAACTAATGATGGGAAAAATAATTGGAATTGCTCTTGTTGCTTTCACTCAGTTTTTTATATGGATGCTTTTTACTGTTTTAATTCTAATATTTGTAAAGCCATTATTATTATCTGGGAATTCAGAACTTGCTACAAATCCAATGAATGCAGATATATTAAGTATCTTTTCTGCAATTTCTAATATTGATTGGGGGATTATTCTTTTTGCTTTTATTTTTTATTTTATTGGAGGATATTTATTATATGCTTCTTTATTTGCGTCCGTAGGTGCAGCTGTAGATAACGATACTGATACGCAGCAGTTTATGCTGCCAATAACTATTCCGCTGATTCTTGCATTTATGATGGCACAAACAATTATTGCAAATCCTGATGGTGCTGTGGCTTTTTGGTTCTCAATAATTCCATTAACTTCACCAGTAATAATGATGGTTCGGATTGCTTTTGGTGTGCCAGAAGCAGTTCCTTATTGGCAACTTGCATTATCAATGGTTTTGTTAATTGTCTCATTTATAGGAACAACATGGTTTGCTGGAAAAATTTACAGAACTGGAATTTTAATGTATGGTAAAAAAGTTAATTACAAAGAAATATGGAAGTGGCTAAAATATAAATAAAAATTGTTTGCATCAGCAAATAAACCTTGAGTCCACTCCGACAAGTCTATTTTTGTCAAAATTAAGGCATAAATCTTTTTTTAACCGCAGTTATCTTATTGATAATGAGGATTAAAAAAATATTTATAACGCTGAGTTTGGCAAAAAGAGGCTTTTCGGAGTGGACTCAACCTTAAAATATATAAAATGAAAATTTAGGTGGTGTTTTAAAAAGTATGATACTATATCATACTAATAGTGAGTAAAATACTAATATTTTTTGAGCCTTTTATATTTTTTAATTCTCTGTAAAAATAGCATCTAATTAGTTTATTCAACTGTAAGGCAGTTGTTTACATTTTGTAGCTGTTTGAAATACTTTTGTTGAATAAACTGTCAATGTGCTTTTAATTGACTGTAATTAAGAGGCTTATTTCGTTATGCTTTGTAAACTGTCTTCGTATAATAATGTTATTATATTTTGTCATTACCTTATTTTTTTGAGAATTAATTGTTTTTTTGTTACAAAAGATTGTGTTTTAATTTGATAAATATTAATATTTATAATGTTTTGCAATTTAAAATAATTCTATATAAGAATATATATGTATAGTAATGTGTAGTTTACAGTAAAATTAATTTAACTTTTTTTAATAAAAAATAAATATGTTTTGTTAGTATAAAAAAAGTATTTATATTTAAAGATTGAAATATATTAAATTGTGTAATTTATAGAAAAGCCTTAAACTCTGCTATTTTACAGATTACCAATATCTTATCAATTAACTAAATTATTAATTTTAAAAAGTTTAAGTATGAAAAAGTTTCTTAATTTAAAAACGTTAACATTAAGTGTAATGTTATTAGGGCTTATGAGTATTTTTGTTTACTCATGCTCTAATGATGTGGGAGGAGGTGCAACAGCACACAAAATCGTTATTGACGAAGTTACAGAAGGTTGTATATCTTGTCATGATAAAGAAGGACATGGAAGAGCGATTGTCGCAGATTGGAAGATGAGTCGTCATGCAGAAGTTGGCATAGGTTGTATTTCTTGTCATAAAGCAGCAGAAGGAGATGTAGATGGTTTTGACCACGAAGGACAATTTATTGCAACTATTGTTACACCAAATGATTGTGCAGTATGTCATGCGAAAGAGTCAAGTGAATTTCAAGCAAGCCACCATGCCGATGCAGGTATGATTATGGGTTCGCTTGATAATGTTCTTGCAGAAGTAGTAGAAGGACATTATGGATATGATGGAGGAAAAAATCCTGCAGCTGCTAACGGTTGTTGGCAATGTCATGGTTCTAAGGTAGAGTTACTTACAGATGAAAGTGGTGCAGTAGTAAAAGTAGATGGTATTCCACAATACGACCCTAAAACTTGGCCTAACACAGGTATTGGTCGAATTAATCTTGATGGTTCAAAAGGTTCATGTTCTGCTTGTCATCAAAGACACAAATTTGATAATGCACAAGTTCGTCAGCCAGAAAACTGTGGTAAATGCCACATGGGACCAGACCATCCACAAATTGAGATTTATAATGAATCTAAACACGGTATTGTATATCATGCTTACAAAGATAAAATGAACTTAGATTCTAAAAAATGGGTTGTAGGTGAAGATTATACTGTAGCTCCTACTTGTGCAACTTGTCATATGAGTGCTACTCCTAATCAGCCTGTTACTCACGAAGTTGGTGCAAGAATAAGTTGGACTTTACGTCCAAAAGTATCACAAAAAATTGATGCTTCGATGATTAAAAAATACAAAAAATTAGGACAAGAATTACCTGACGGTTTTCTTACTTGGGAAGAGCGACGAGACAACATGAAAGATGTTTGTTTCCAATGTCACACAGAGAATTTTGTAAATAACTTCTACGAACAGTTTGATAGCCAGGTTAATATGTATAACGACAAGTTTGGTAAACCTGCAACAGAAATTATGGGACTTATGCACAAAGAAGGACTATTGACTGCTGTTAAATTTGACGAAAAACTTGAATGGGATTTCTTCTTCCTATGGCATCACGAAGGTCGTAGAGCAAGACATGGTGCTTCTATGATGGCTCCTGATTATACTCAATGGCATGGTAACTATGAAGTTGCACACAGATGGTATGTAGATATGGTTCCAGAGATTAAAGAACTTATTGCACATGCTAAGAAAACAGGAAATGCTGCTGGAGCAAAAGTTGTAGAAGACAAACTTAACGAAATTTTAAGTAGTGAAATGCATAGATGGTATCTTGGAGAAATGAGTGAAGAGGAAGCTGCAAGAAGAAAAGAAGCTTCTGCTGAATTTAGAAAAAGATATGATGATTAATTAGAATTTCTGACATTATAAAAAGAGGCTTGTATTTTTTTATACAAGCCTTTTTTTTTAACATTGTAGGATTTTTTAAACACCTTAATAACAGAATTTAAGTCTTATTCTGCCAAGCTATTTTAGTTCCTTATTCTTAAATTGTTGTATTTTTTGGCATAATATTATTCAAAACTTCATAATTTCAATATTTTTCCAGCTTGTTTGGGTTAGGAAAGGACACATTAACTTAATTTAAAGTTCGGCTACACATTTTTCTAAATGTATTCCACGAGAACCTTTTATCAAAATATTTTTACCAGTAATCTTGTTTGATTGCAAGTATTTTTTTAGTTCTTCTACGTTCTCAAAAGTTTGGAAGCTACCTGTTTTTACAAATTCTTTTCCTATCAAAAAAACATTTTTAAATTCTAAGTTTTTAAGAAGTTTTACTATATTATTATGCTCATTTTCAGAAACTTCGCCAAGTTCTAACATGTCTCCAAGTATTAGAGCTTTTTCTTTGGCTTCTATTTCTTTAAAATTTTCTATTGCCACCTGCATACTGCTCGGGTTGGCATTGTATAGGTCCAAAATTAGAGTATTATTTTTGGTTTCTACAAGTTGCGAGCGGTTGTTTGTTGGCTTATAATTTTCTATTGATTTTATTATTTTAGAAACTTCTATTTTAAAAAAGTTTCCAATAGAAACTGCGGCGAGAATATTCTCTAAATTATATTTTCCAACAAGTTGAGTTTTAATAGGATATAAATGGCAGTCTTTTGTAAGCTGGATATTTAAAAATGGATTTTGACTAACAAAATGCCCAAAAGTATCAGCAGGTTTGTTTGTCGCATAAGTCTGAATATCAATATCTTTAATGTGCTTTTTCAGTATTTTATTATCAATATTAATAAATATTGTTCCCTCGTTTTTTTTGATAAATCTATAAAGCTCCGTTTTGGTTTCTATAACTCCTTCAAACGAGCCAAAACCCTCAATATGAGCAGTTCCTACGTTTGTGATAATTCCATAATTTGGTTTTGCAATTTTACAAAGAAAATCAATTTCTCCAACATGATTTGCTCCCATTTCCACAATACCAATTTCCGTTTTGCTATCCATAGAAAGCAAAGTTAGTGGCACACCAATATGATTATTGAAATTTCCTTGCGTAGCAAAGGTCTGATATTGAGTAGATAATACTGCATTAATTAATTCTTTGGTGGTCGTTTTTCCGTTAGTTCCAGTTATTCCTATTATTGGAATATTTAATTTGCTTCTGTGAAATTTCGCAAGCTCTTGAAGCATTTGTAATGAATTGTTTACAAGAATAGTTTTGCCTTTTATCTGAAATTCTTTTTGGTCGATTATTGCATATTTTGCTCCATTTTCTAAGGCAATTTTTGCAAATTTATTTCCATTAAAATTATCACCATTCAAAGCAAAAAATAGTGAGTTTGTCTCTATTTTTCTACTATCGGTAGATATTTTCGGAAATTCTTTAAAAATTTCGTATAATTTAGCTGTTTGCATCTTTTTGATTTACGATTTTTGATTTACGATTTACGATTTTTGATTTACGATTGGTGAACATTAGAAAATATATATGACATAAGGTGTAAACCAATCGTAAATCGTAAATCAAAAATCGCAAATTATCTATTGATTTAATTCTGATATTCTTGTGGTTGCTGTTTGATAATATTTGTGGTCTTCTGTTGCGTAGTAAAGATAGTTATTGTAGGAGGTTATTGCTTCCTCTTTTTTACCTAATTCATCGTAACATTCAGCTTCTTTAAAAAGTGCATAAAGATTGTCGGAGGCGTAAAGAAATACTGTTTGAAAATCTAATATTGCATTTTCATAATCTCCTAATTCTATGTAACTTGCACCTCTTGTATTTAGAGAGTAAAAATAGGACTCGTCTAAGTCTATAGCCTTTGTAAGACTTTCAATTGCCTCATTATATTGTTTTTTTTGATAATAAATTTTCCCTATTCCATCGTATGATCTATTATAAGTTGGTTCTATTTCTGCTGACTTTTTATAAGCTGATATTGCTAAATCGTATTCTTCGAGATGTTCGTATGCAAAGCCAAGATTAAAAGCGGCATACTCATCGGTTGGGTTTAGTTCCAGAGCTTTTTCGTTGTCTTCTATACTTAGTTCATACTGCTCATTGTCAATGTATAGGTAGCCTCTCCAAAAATATCCAGGAGCATAATCTGGGTTGTTTTTAATTTCGTTATTACATGCTTCTATTGCGATAGGAATTTGGTTGTTATAATAATACGATTTTGAGAGATAGTAATATGCTTTTTTTGCATCAGGATTGTTGTTTATAAAAACATATAAATCAAGTATTGCGTCTTCATACATTTCTTGTTTGTAATTCGCAACGCCTTTGTAAAAATATGCAGAGTCATAATTTGGTTCGTAGTAAAGCAAATCATCAAATGTATAAATGGCTGTATAGTAATCCTCTAATTCATATTCTGTTTTACCTTTGTAAAATTTAGCATCTAAATTATTGTGATTATAAGATAGTGCTAAGTCAAAATTACTTAATGCTGCTTCGTAGTTTCTTGAATTGTAGTGATTTAAACCTGTTTCAAAATAATCTACGGAAAATAGGCTGTCTTCTGCGGAAGATGCGTCGTAGTCAGAGTAATCTCTGTCTTCAAAATCGTCTGCTAAATCTTCCAAGTCTCTTATAATATCTTCAAATTCAAAATCTGAATTTATTAATTTATGTCCATTTTCTTTCCCCACAGTGTAATAGCTTAATAAATAAGCTGCTACAATTACTAATATTATTGTTAAAATTTTTTTCATGGATAGTTATTTAAAAGTTGTAAAGATCAGTCCACTCCGAGAAGTGTATTTTTCCAAAATCAAGGCGGATACAAATTTTAGAAACTGAGTTTACTTATTGTTAATGAGTATTTTATAATTTGTATCCAACGCCGAGTTTGGTGAAAAGATGCTTTTCGGAGTGGACTCAAAGATAACAAACTTAAAATGTAAATTTAGTAAAAATAGAATTTTTTTCATAAAAAAAAGCAAAAAAAAACACGACTTTTTGTCATGTTCCTTTTTTTTGCCTTTTAAGTTGCTTATTTACAGATAGAAATAAAAAAAGCTCTCGTTCTTGAGAGCTTTTAGTCTATTCATACATACCTCCTTTATTCTTTAGGGTTTTCAACTATAATATAACTCATCTCTTCGAGATGTTTTTCTTCTACAATCTTGACTTCCTTGCCTCTAAGCATTGTCCTCGCCCAAGTATTTAACTTGGTATTTCTTTCCGGCAACTTTGTGTCCGACGAAAATGGGAGTTTAATTTTAATTGTTCTCATAACAAATTGGTTTAAAAATTTTTACTCATAATAAGATAGACTTCAAAAAGTATAATTAGACCTATCTTTTATCTAATTACACCACAAAGATGATATAAAAATATTTAACTACCAAACTTTTTGACAAGTTTTTTTATAGAAAAGTAAAATAAACTGTATTTTTATATGTCTGACAACTTTTCATGTTTTATTATTTTATCTTATTTTTGTCTGATTTTGTTTAAAAAAGAGTCTTTTCTCTTAAAAAAATATAATTTTTATATAAATTTACAAATAAAAAAAAATAATTAAAAAAATATTGATTTTTTTTCGTTTTTTTAAGTATTTGATAATAAAAAAGTTAAAAAATGCTGTTTTTGTAATTCATTGAAATTAAGTTTTTTATAAAAAAAAGGTGCTTTTATATCTTTTTATGATTAAAATTATTTACATAGTTCTCTTTTTTATAAAAAGAAAAATTCTATTTTTGTGTTTTAGAAAAAAGATATTCCAATTTTTTGGTTATTCACGTAAAGTTGGACAAATAGCCAGCCCCCAGTCCTCCAAAAGGGAGGGAGTTCTTCTTTCGTTTTTACCTTTCCAAAAGGGAAAGACAAAGTTCTTTCTCTTTGGGAAGGCTGCGGTGGGCTATTTGTTCTTGCCCAACTTTACGTGAGTAGCCAACTTTTAACTTTACACTTTAAAACTTTTAAACTAATTTTATAACTATGTCCAAGTCTATTATTTATTATTTATTATTTATTACTCTTATTAGTATTGTATTTTCTTGTGGTTCAGATAATTCTGAAAAAGAACATGAAGAGAATAAGGATAGCACAGAAATAATAGTGAAAGAAGAAATTGAGATAGATTCTTTTTTATATGTTTTTGAACAAATGAAAAATGACTCGCTTATGTTTGCGGCATCAATGAGTATTTATGTTTTTGATGATTCTTTGCAAGAGGTTGTTTTTGAGCATAATCCGAACCTTGCATTAATTCCTGCCTCTACAATGAAACTGCTAACAACTGCCACAGCTTTGGAATATCTGGGTGCAGGACGAAATTTTAGCACAACAGTCCAATATGGAGGGCAAATTATTGACGGACATATTTTGGAAGGCGACATATACATAAGGGGTGGGGGAGACCCTGCTTTGGGCTCAAAATATTTTAAAGGCACTTATGGAAATTTTATTTCAAAATGGGCAAATTCAATTTTGGCTTTGGGAATTGACTCTATAACAGGCAGAGTTATTGCCGATGCGAGAGTTTTTAGTTTGGAATATGTTCCAACAACTTGGAGCTACGGAGAAACAGGAGATTACTATTGCACAGCCGCTTCGGGGTTGTCTGCATACGATAATCGTTATGAGCTAACTTTTTATGGAAACAATAAATCTATTTTGAAAGGAAGTAAGAGTAATATAAAGCCTTTTATACCAGACTTTTTTTTTGAAAATAAAACAAAAGTTGTTTCAGGGAGGAAAAAGGCTGTTTATTTTTTGGGCGAGCCATACAGCCACAAACGAATTCTGAAAGGCAATATTCCTGTTGGAAATAAATCGTATTCTTTGGAAGCCTCAATTCCAGACCCACCATATCTTATTGCATATCAGTTATCTGAAAAATTAAAAAACTCTGGTGTGAAAATTGGAAATGAGCCAAGTTCTATGAGACGGCTAAAATACGACAACGATTCTATTTACAAGTCTGTTGTTTCGCAAAACCGAACTGCGATTATTTCGCAATACTCACCATCGGTTGCTGCAATTGTTGGTGTTACTAATAAGGTGAGTAACAATCTATTTGCCGAACATTTGCTTGCTCACATAGGGCTTAAAAAATATGGAACGGGAGACACCGAAGCTGGTGCAAAAGCAGTTGCTACTTTCTGGAAAAATAATGGTGTAGATATTCGTGGAATGAATGTTTATGATGGAAGCGGAATTTCTCGTTACAATTCGCTGACGGCAAAACAATTAGTGTCTGTAATTTTGTATATGAAAGATAGTAGCAATAGTTTTAACACATATTATAATTCGTTGGCAATATCAGGGAAAAGCGGAACTTTGAAAAGCTTTTGCGACGGAACTTCTGCCGAAGGAAAAATTCATGCAAAAAGTGGAACTATGTCAAGAGTAAGGAGTTATGCTGGTTTTGTGGAAACAGATTCGGGTAAAAAATTGATTTTTGCTTTCACCATAAATAATTACAGTTGCCACACTTCCGAAACAAAAATTATGATGGAAAATTTTATGACTAAATTAGTGGAATACAGATAGAGCTGTAGTCAGGGGGCGACTTAAAGTAACCCTTTGAGTAAATTTAAGTTTTTTAACTTTTTTTTGCAACTTTTTTAAACCTTTGACTCTTGAGGGCGAAGTCAATTGTAAAGTTAGCGAATAACTTCGCTAATAGTCAAAGGGTGACTTTAAGTCACCCTTTGACTAATCCTTAACCCTTAATTTAGACATGAAAAACAAATTATTTTTGTTGTCGTTATTAATGCTTGCTTTTGTTTTTGCAAATGCACAAAAAAATACGACAAACTTAGTATCTTCTACAGATACCGAAACTGTTATTAAATTTAATGTGAATTCTTATAATTTACATACAGTTGTAACTCCAAATGGCAAAGAAGTAATAATAACAGCAGAAGATGCCTCACAATTACTAATAGCAGAAGCACCTGATTTGGCGAAGTTTACAAAATCAATTATTATTCCCGATGCTTCAAAAATGCAAATTGAAGTTATTAGCTCAAAATTTAAAGAAATTGATATTGAGACAAATATCGCTCCTTCAAAAGGAAATTTGTTGAGAAATATAAATCCAAACGACGTTCCTTATACTTATGGAGATGTTTATAATCAAAATGATTTCTTTCCAGGGCAACTTGCAGACCTCAACACTCCTTATATCGCAAGAGATTACAGAGGACAGGCAGTAAATATCTATCCATTCCAATACAATCCTATCACAAAAAAATTAAGAATTTATACAGAAATAATTGTTAAAATTTCTGCTACAACAGGAGCAAGTGAAAATGTTTTTAACAGAACTCGCACTTTTGATAAATTAGCTCGTGAATTTAATAATATTTATTCTAGTCATTTTCTAAATTATGATAACTCTCGCTACACACCTGTTTTAGAAGAGGGAAATATGCTAATAATCTGTTATGATGATTGGACAGCCGAAATGCAACCACTCGTAGATTGGAAAAATACAATAGGAAGACCTTGCGAAATGGTAACAGTTACCGAAGCTGGTGGAACATCATCTGCAATAGCTACTTATGTGGAAAATTATTATAATGATAATGGACTTACTTATTTATTACTTGTAGGAGATGCCACACAATGTCCAACAAATAGTGGTGGTTTTATTCCTTATGGAGATTCTGATAATGCATACGCATATATAATAGGCAATGATCACTACCTTGATTTTTTTGTAGGACGGTTTTCTGCAGAAACAGCAGCACATGTGGAAACACAAGTGCAAAGAACTATTATTTATGAAAACGGTAGCACACTTGAAGACGGTTGGTTAAATATTACTATGGGGCTAACCTCCAACCAAGGACCTGGTGATGACAACGAAATGGATTATGACCATTACAGAAATCTAGCCACAGACTTATTAGATTTTACTTACACTGAATCCAGAGAGCTTTTTGATGGCTCGCAAGGAGGAAACGATGCTTCTGGTAGTCCAACTCCTTCAATGGTAGGTGATGAGATGAATAATGGTGTTGGCATTATTAATTATACTGGACATGGTTCAGAAACTGCTTGGGGTAGTTCTGGGTTCTCTATTTCTGGTGTAAATAATTTAACTAACAACAACAAACTTCCTTTTATTTTTGATGTAGCTTGTGTTAATGGAGCTTATACAGGCATGACTTGTTTTGCAGAAGCATTTTTAAGAGCAACCAACGGAGACGATCCAACAGGAGCTATTGCAATTGTTGCATCTACAATTAATCAATCGTGGGCACCACCAATGGCAGGGCAAGATGAAATGGTAGATTTACTTGTTGGAACTTCAACAAATGGAACAAAAAGAACTTTTACGGGAATAGCAGTAAACGGAATGTTTCTAATGAATGATGAAACTTCTGATTTTGCAATGACAGATACTTGGACTACTTTTGGAGACCCTTCAGTTTTAGTTAGAACAGACGATGTTTCAGATATGGCAATTTCTCACAATCCAACAATTCTTGTAGGACAAACGGAATTTGCAGTAAACTGTGATTTAGACGGTGGTTTTGCTTGTTTATCTAAAGACGGAGTTATTCTTGGAACTGCAACAGTTTCTGGTGGAGTTGCAAATATTTCTTTTGGTGATGTAAATCCTGGAGAAGAACTTACAATTGCTGTAACAGGTTTTAATAAAGTTACTTATCTTGAAACAGTAACAGTTATTGCTCCAAGTGGACCATATATTACAATAGGAGATTTTGAAATTAATGAAGGAAACTCTATTAATTACGGACAATCAGGAAATATAAATATTACTCTTACGAACGTAGGACCAGAAGATGCGACTGGAGTAACAGCAACTCTTACTACAACAGACGAATATGTTGCTTCTTTAACTGATAATACAGATATTAACTTTGGAACAATTGCAGGAGACAACGGAACAGCAATAAGTTCTGGAAGTTTTTCTATAACACTTGCTAATAATGTTCCAGACCAACATATTATTAGTTTTGAATTAGTTATAACAGACGAAAGTAAAGCAACTTACGACGGAGTAATAAATATAACTGCCAACGCACCAGTTTTGGAAGTAGCTTTTGATGCTATAAATGATAATTCAGACGAATTAAGTTTTGTATCTAATCCTATTGTTGTAATAAGCGAAAATGAAAATTATTCTTACGACATTACAGTAGAAGGAAATGCTGGAAACGGAAATGGATTATTAGATCCAGGTGAAACCGTAGCAATATCAGTAAATACAGGAAATGTAGGACATGCAAATTTACTTGCCGCAGAATGCACACTAACATCTACCAACCCTCATGTAACTGTAAATTCAGGAATTCATAATCTTGGACTTGTAGAAGTTGGAGCATCTGTTCCCGCAGTATTTAATATCACAATTGACGAAAGCACACCAATTGGCGAATCAGTAGAATTAATAATCACATTTCTTGGAGGCGAATACGAAGAAGTATTAGAACTTAATTTGCCTGTTGGCTTACAAATAGAAGACTTTGAAAGTGGAGATTTTTCTGCCTATTCTTGGACTATGGCTGGTGATGCTGATTGGGCTATTCAAGAAAGCACTATTTATGAAGGTGTTTATTCAGCTGTTTCAGGTGACATTAATGATAATCAAACTTCTGCACTTGAAGTAACCATAAATGTAAATGAAGAGAGCGAAATCTCATTCTGGTATAACTTAAGTTCGGAAGAGAGCTATGATGAATTACACTTTTATATTGATGGTAACGAAGTAAATGAATATGCAGATGAAGCATGGACAGAAGTTATAGAAACTATTCCTGCTGGCACACACACACTAAAATGGACATACGAAAAAGACGGTTCTGTTTCAAATGATGATGATTGTGTATATTTAGATTTAATTACTTTTCCTGGACATTCTGCAGGAGCAAAAAGCACAAAAGGAGCTACCATAACCGCACCAACATTACCAACTTGGCTTACGATAACAGATAACGGAGACGGAACAGCAAATTTAAGTGGAACAACTCCAAACGAACATGGAACGCACAACGTAGTTTTACAAGCACAAGACACAGGTGAACCAACAACTCAAGAATTTACAATTGTAGTAGGAATGGTATCTATATCTTCTTTGGACGGAAATATTAAATTTTATCCAAACCCAACATCTGGTATGTTGAATATTAATTTGCCACAAGCAACGGATACAAAATTAACCCTTGTTGATATAACAGGTAAAGTCGTTGAAAGGTTCAATACTAATACTCAAATAATAAACATTGATTTAAGCAACAAATCAAAAGGTGTTTACATGCTAAAACTTGAAATAGATAGTGAAATTATCAATCAAAAAATAATAGTAGAATAATAAAAGTTTTTGTTTTTTCATAATGTTAAAGTCCTTGATTCGTTTCAGGGGCTTTTTTGTTTAATATCATATTTAATAACTGAGATAAATCATTGTTTATAAATAAAAAAAATATTTTATTTGCATAAATTAATTTCTGAAATTGTGAAATTATGAAGTTTTGAATTGGTGGACACCAGAAAATAAAACTTCTCAACTTCAAAATTTCATAACTTCAAAACTTAGATATGAAAAAGCAATATAAATACCGAAAATACGAAACAATAGATAATACAGGAATTGACAGTGTAGATAATCACCATTTAAAATATGTTCAACAAATTAATGATCTCGTAGATATTTTAAACGGCGAAAAAGAAAGAAAATTTATGCTCACTATTTTTCATAATATACTTTACTATGCCGAAATCTATTTTATAGAAGAAGAAATGTTTTATCAAAAAAATGACTATCCTAATCTTATTTCTCACAAAAAACAGCATAGAGAATTTGTTGAAAAAATATCGTATCATAGAGAAGCATTTCAAAATAATGAAGACGATATTTGTGTAAAAATGATGAAGTTTTTAGATAGATGGTATAAAGAACATATTTTAAAAGAAGACAAAAACGCAACCAAAGACATTTAAGTAGATTGACAATTTTAAATTTACGATTGGTGGACACCTGAAAATAAATTAATTAATCAAAAATAATTGTTAAGAAACTTTTGTATGACTACTTAAGTCTTAACCTGATTAATTCATAAACTTTCTATTACAATGCCAAAATGCACATCATTATTGATAATCCTCAATTTTTATTTTTTCTAAATAGCTCGCTATTTTTTCAAATATAAAACTTTGCGGTTGCCAATACTGACGCACCTTTGTCCTTTCATAACTAAAGTTTATGAATTAATCAGGTTAAAAGAATTTTAAATTTGGAATATTTATTTTACTATTACATTTTTATTTTCAAAAAATAACTGTAAATTAAAAACTGTAATTAAGTTGAAAGATATAATTTCAATAAAAAATCTATCTGTTTCATTTAAAAATGAAAAAATAATTCAAAATTTATCTTTTGGAATAAAAGGAGGCGAAAAAATTGCTATAACTGGTGCTTCGGGGAAGGGAAAAACTACTTTGCTTAATATTATGGCTGGCTTTATCCCCGAATACGAGGGTGAGATTTTTATTCTTAATAAAAAATTAAATTATCAAAACATAAAATATATTCGCCAAAATATTTCGTGGCTTCCACAAGAAACTGTTATTGATTTTGAAAAAGTAAACGACCTACTTTTTGCTCCCTTTAAATTTACAAATAATTGCAAACAAGAACCAAATAATACTATTATAGAAAATATTTTTGATAAATTTGACTTATCAACAGACCTTTTGCAAAAAAAAACGAGCGAAATTTCTGGCGGACAAAAACAACGAATAATGCTCGCAAGTGTATTACTCCTCAAAAAGAAAATCCTATTGTTAGACGAACCAACTTCTGCTTTGGACGAAAAACTAAAACAAAAAATTACCGATTATATCCTCTCCCAAAAAATAACTATCCTAACATCTACACATTACAAATATTGGATGCAAAAATCCGATAAAATTTTATCTCTTTAAAATGAAAGAAGTAATTGACATAAGCTACCTGTCGCTTTTTTTAGGATACGTATTATTGTTTATTCCTATAATTATTTTGTGGTATTACAAAACAGGACTGGTAAAAGACACTCTTATTGCCGTTGCACGAATGACGGTTCAGTTGTTATTGGTTGGCGTATATCTTGAATATATTTTTGAAATAAATAGCTATTTAATAAACTTGGCGTGGGTAATAGTAATGACTATTATTGCTTCATTTACAATAATAAAACGAAGTGGTTTGTCGTATAAAATATTTTTTCTGCCAGTTTTGTTGTCAGGAGTAATAAGCATTGCAGTAACCGATGCCTATTTTCTTGGTTTTATAATAAATTTAGAAAGTGTTTTTGATGCTCGCTATTTTATCCCAATAACAGGTATGTTGCTCGGAAACACAATAAGAACAGTAATAATTGCTCTCGAGGCTTATTATGGAAAATTGAAAAAAGAACAAAATTCTTACCGTTGGTATTTGGCAAATGGAGCAAGTAGAAAAGAAGCACTGTTACCATTTATGCAATCAGCTATGCGTAAAGCATTTAATCCCGTAATTGCAACAACAGCAATTATGGGACTAATTTCTCTTCCTGGAATGATGACAGGGCAAATTCTTGGTGGAAGTAGCCCCAGTGTTGCAATAAAATATCAGATAATGTTACTGATAACTATTTTCTCATCAGGTATTCTCACTGTTTTTCTTACAATAAATATTTCAAATTTCTTTACTTTTGATAAGTTTGAGAACCTGAAAAAAAAGGTGTAATTTTTTTTGCTTGATTATAAAACTTTTTGTTAGTTTTGTGAAAATTTAAAAACGGATAAATCAATACTTATGGAATTAAAAGAATCTTTGTATTACAAAGTAAATCAGAATATAAAAGAAGCTAAAGAAAAAATACATAAAAAAGATTATAAATTTTTTCAAGTAGAGCTATTGTTGAGCTTAGCTAAATTAACACAAAAATTTTCAAGAGAATGTAAACATTGCGAAGCTAATAAAAAAGAGTTAGAAGACGTAAGTAAAAATATTTCTAATGAGATAGATACAATATCTGGAAGACAAAAATACACTAATAGAATAGATAAGATTACATCACATTTACGAAAAAAACACAAAATTTATTATCGTGGATATTTTTTGTCGGTGTATAGTTTGTTGGGGATACTTGGTGGTTCACTTGCTGGAGTTTTGGTTGTTTTACCAATTAGTGTTCATATTATAAAATTTGGTGCACTCGTGGGTTTTGCGGTAGGATTAATTATTGGGCGTATTCTTGGAAGACTGAAAGAAAAAAAACTTGCAACAAATAATCAATTTCTTAAAAAATAAAACAAGTTACAAGTTATTGGTCAAGCAAAGCGATTGTAAAAGTTTTTGGCTATGATTTAGTATTTCTTTGATATTTATTTAACTCTTCTCAAAATGATAAATGAGTCCACTCCGAAAAGTATCTTTTCACCAAACTCAGCGTTGGATACAAATTTTAAAATACTCATTTACAACAAGTGCAATGAGACATGCTCATTGTGTTTGTAAAATCCGTATCCGCCTTGATTTTGGCAAAAATACACTTCTCGGAGTGGACTCATAAATAGAATTGAAAAAGAACAAGGATATTTACCTCAAATTATTGTTGCCGACCAAATAGACTACTTAGGAGAACATACAGAGCAGTTCAGACAGTATTTTAAAACACCCGGTTGGAAAAATGGAAATGGATTTGTGTAACATTAAGTATGTATTTGAGTAAAAAATCATTATATTTGCAAAAAAAGAATATGGAAAAATTAATAAAAGATATTGAAGAATTAGCGGATAGATATGCTAAAACTTTAAATGAAAAAATAGCAAACCGTAAAATTGAGATGGAAAGTGATGACACTTCTCTTTATCTGATTTATAGAGTTCTTGGAATTACATCAGAAGATGGAAAATTGATTGATTTGTATCAAAATACAGGACGGTTTTTATATAAATACGCAGGCTCATTCCTAGAAGAAGCAACAACATTGTGTTTTAAATTACTCTACATGATGATTTTTTCAGATTTAATTTTCACCATTTTTTTAGTTG